>MTNL01000225.1 GCA_002010365.1 Candidatus Acetothermia bacterium JdFR-50
TGGAGGGGGAGGGATTCGAACCCCCGAAGGCCTCAAGCCGCCGGGTTTACAGCCCGGTGCGTTTGACCGCTTCGCTACCCCTCCAAAACCTTGGGAATTTTACCGCCTCGATCCGCGAGGCTAAAGCCCGTGGCCCGACTCGAACGGGCAACCCTCCGCTTACAAGGCGGACGCTCTACCGGTTGAGCTACACGGGCTTTGCATTTCCACGCTAAAAATTCTAGGGATACTTCAGCCGCCGGTCAACGGCAGCGAATAGGCGCGGATGCGGCGACGACGCGGTCCGTCGAACTCACAGAAGTAGACCCCCTGCCATGTGCCCAAAGAAAGCCTTCCTCCTTCCACGGGAAGCATCAGGGTCGGCCCCAAAAGGGCCGAACGGAAGTGGGCCGGCGAGTTACCCTCCGTGTGCCGGAAGGGGACCCGGGGAACCACCGCCGCCATGGCGGCGTTGACGTCCGATCGCACGTTGGGATCGGCCGTCTCGTTCACCGTAAGGGCAGCGGTGGTGTGGGGGCAGAAAAGGACCACAAACCCCTCCCCCAACCCCAGCTCCCGGATCGCGTCCTCCACCCGTGCGGTGATATCCAAAACCTCCTCCCGGGACCGGGTGGATACCGCGATCTCCACGTACCTCATCCCAACGCCTCCTCCAGCTCCCGCAGGAGCCCCTCCCGGTCCTCCAGGCCCCGCACGTGGAGCACCACCTCCCCTTCTCCGCTCCGGATCACCGACACAAGCTCCACCCCTCGCCGGGCGAGGACCTCCAGGGCCCGATAAAGCTCCAAGTAGTCCTCGAGCTTGAGGCGGATGCGGGTCCCCTCCTCCCCGATTCCCGTCATACGCACCAGGGCCCGGAGGGCCCCCCCGCGGGTGATGATCCCCACCAGTCGCTCCCCCTCCAACACCGGGAGCACGGCGTAGCGATCGACGAGGAGGGCCAAAGCCCGCTCCACCGGGTCGTCGACCTGAAGCATCACCGTAGGTTGAGCAGCGAGCTTTCCCGCGGGAAGATCGGGCTTGGGGGCCGCATCTAGGGCCTTGCGGGTCAGGAACCCCACCAGTCTTCCCCCATCGTCCACCACCAGAACCAACGCCAACCCCAGGTCCTCCGCCAACTTTCGGGCCTCCTCCACCGGGGTGGTGGCGAGGACGGTGGGGGGATCCGGTTCCATCCAGGCCCTGACCTTCATTCCATCACGAGCTTTCCTTGGCGGCGTTGGCCTCCGCCACGATCTTCTCCTGGAGCTGCGCCGGCACGAAGTCGTACCGGAGGAACTCCATCTGGAAGCTGGCCCGCCCCTGGGTCATGGACTTCAGATCCAGGGCATAGGAGAGGAGCTCGGCCAGTGGGACCTCTGCCTTAACCACCGTCTTCCCGTCCTGGGACTCCATCCCCAGGACCTTTCCCCTTCGGGCGTTGAGGTCGGAGATGATGTCTCCCGTGAAGGCCTCGGGGGCGATAACCGTAAGGAGCATGATGGGCTCAAGCAGCGCGGGCTCCGCCTTCTCCGCCGCCAGCTTGAACGCCTGGCGCGCGGCGATCTTGAACGAGAGCTCCGAGGAGTCCACAGGGTGGTACATCCCGTAGAACACCACCGCCTTGATGTCCACCATAGGGTAACCGGCCAGGACCCCCTCTTGCATCGCCTCCCGGACGCCTTTCTCTACCCCGGGGATGAACTGCTGCGGGATGACACCTCCCTTGGTCTCGTCCAGGAACTGGAACCCCTCTCCCCGGGGCAGGGGCTCGATGCGGAGGTGGACCTCGCCGAACTGACCATGGCCGCCCGTCTGCTTTTTGTGCCGGTACTGGGCGGTGGCCTGCTTCTTGATCGTCTCCAGGTAAGGGATTTTGGGAATGCGGAGCTCCACTTCCACGTTGTAGCGGTTCTTCAGGCGCTCCCGCACCACATCCAGCTGGACGTCCCCCATCCCTGAGAGAATGGCCTCCTTGGTGACGTTGTCCCGCTCGAACTTGAGGGTGACTTTCGTGGAAACGATATCGCGCATAGCGGTGGAGAGCTTCTCCTCATCCCCCTGGGACTTGGGGTAGACGGCCCGGGAAAAGACGGGCTTGGGAAAGGGCGGCTCCGGGAAGGGCTCGGCTCCCTCCACGGCGATGGTGTCCCCCAGGGCGATGTCCTCGAGCTTTCCCAAGGCGGCGATATCCCCGGCCGCGGCTTTTCCCGTCTTCTCAAGCTTCGTGCCCTTGAGAGTATAGATATCGCGTATCTGTACTTTGTTTCCGGTGCGCAAATGGGTCCAGGCGTTACCTTCCGAAAGTTCTCCTCCGGAAACCCGCACGAAGGCAATCCGGCCCAAATACGGATCGGAGAGGATGTTGAACGTCCAGAGGCGGAGCGTCTCTTCGGCTTCGGGCTCCGGGGCCAAGGTCCGGAGGACATCCAGGAGCTGTGACATCCCTACTCCCGCCTCGGCGGAGCCCCAAAGAACCGGAACGAAGGTCCCATCGGCCACTCCTTTGGCCAAGGCGGAAGCGAGCTCCTCAGGGGAGATCTCCTCATCGCTCAGGAACTTCTCCGCTAAGACATCGTCCAGAGAGGCGATTTCCTCGATGAGCTGAGATTTCAACTCCTCCACATGACCTTTTATAGCTTCAGGGATCGAGGTCCCTCCCTTGGGACCTCTGGCCTCACCGCTCAGGAGGTCCACGACCCCCGTAAGCTCTCCGTTTTCTCTTATAGGCCACTGAATAGGCCAGAACTTGGCGTTGAGGCCCTCGCGCAGGCCCTCCAGGGCCTTAGCGGGATCCGCCTCGGGGCGGTCCATCATGTTGACGAAGACCAGGACAGGTTTCTTGGCCCTAGCAATGACCTCCCATGCCTGCTCCGTCACCACCTCAACGGGCTTTTCCCCGTGGACCACCAACACCACCAAGTCCGCGGTATAGACGGCCTTGATGGTCTCCTCGATGAACTCCCCCAGGCCTGGGGCAACAAGCAGGTTGAGTTTTGTGTCCTTCCAGTTGCAGGCACAAACCGCCAAATCGATGGAATAGCCTCGCCTTTTCTCTTCGGGCGAAGCGTCGAGTTGGATCTCCTTTTCCCCGGCCTGCTCCAAGAGCTTGGCCGCGAGCGTGGTCTTACCGGAGCCAGAGTGCCCTACGAAACCGATATTCCGAGTTTGCCCCATCCACATCACCCCGATCGAAGCGGATTCCTGCGGAGTATATCCACAGCCAACTCCCAGGGCAAAAGCGGCGTTCACCCCGCTCCGTCCACGTCACTTGCATAAAGTGTTGATGAAAAGTCGGACCAGTGCTATAGTAACCTTTGCAGAACGCCGTGAAAAAACCCGAAGGACTCGATCGCGTACAGAAGGATCTGCGTGTTCCAGGCCTTAGTACTGGCCGCAGTCTTTGGAATGCGTTTTTCCGCACTTTGCTTCAAGAGCTCAAGCGAAGCCCACTCTACCTCATCCTTTTCGCCGTTATGGCCATCATGCTTCTGCCTTTCTTCTGGACCGTAACCACATCGTTCAAAACCCCCCAGGAGGCCCAGAGCTATCCTCCCACGTGGATCCCAAAGCAGCTGCGTTGGCAAAACTACATCGAGGCCTGGAACGCCGCTCCCTTCGGGCGGTACTTCCTCAACAGCCTGTTCGTGGCCACGGCCACAGCCATCGGAGGAGTGATCACCTCGGTGCTCGCCGCTTATGCCTTCGCCAAGATGAACTTCATCGGTAAGAACGTGCTTTTCTACCTTCTGGTGGGAACGATGATGATCCCAGGCCAGATGCTCCTCGTCCCTAACTACCTCACCATAGTCAAACTCCGCTGGTACGACACCTACCAGGCCTTGATCGTCCCCTGGGTGGCGAATGTGTTCGGGATCTTTCTCCTGCGGCAATTCTTTCGCACCATCCCCGATGAGCTATGGGATTCGGCCCAGATAGACGGTTGCTCGCGTTTTAGATTCCTGTGGCAATTCGTGGTGCCGCTGTCGAAGCCGGCCCTGGTAACCCTTTTCCTCTTCCGGTTTATAGGCAGTTGGAACGCGTTCCTATGGGTGCTCATCATGACGAGCCGGGAGGAGATGAGGACGCTCCCCGTGGGCCTTTACTATTTCATCGGGGAAGCAGGGACGGACTATCATCTGCTGACGGCAGCGGCCACGTTCGCTATGATGCCCATCATATTCTTGTTTCTTGTGGCCCAACGCCAATTCATCCAGGGAGTGGCCCGCACCGGGCTCAAATGAGGGGGGGTGAGACACAGGAGGCTAAAGAGAGGAGATGGACGACAAAAACGTTTGCGGAGGTGAAACATGTATAAAAAGGTAGTTATTGTATTGGCAGTTCTGTTTATCGGGGTCCTGGCCATCGGCCAGGTGGAGATCGAGTTCTGGCACGCCATGCGCGGCGGCCACTTGGAAACCCTTGAGGCTATCACTGCCCAATTCATGGAGAAGAACCCCGACATCGTGGTGAAGCTCGTGGGGCAAGGCGGTTACGGTGACCTCAACACCAAGCTGATCGCGGCCGCTGCCGCCATGCAACCGCCCACGATGGCTCAATTCTACGCGGACTGGGTAGCCGCGGCCTACAAGGATGCCCTCATGCCCTTGGACGATCTTATCCCCGAGGAAATCCTTTCTGATATTCCTGAAAAACTCTTACAAGCGTGTTATTTCGACGGAAAGCTCCTCACAATCCCGTTCAACAAATCCACCTTAATCCTCTTCTACAACACCGACCTCGTGTCTGAACCCCCCACCACCTGGGAGGAACTCATCGAGATGGCAAAGGCCCTCACCGTGGACGAGGACGGCGATGGCACCCCCGAGCGCTACGGATTTGGGCTCCGGCCTTATGCAGAGATGTTCACCACACCGTTCTGGCAGGCTGGGGGGAGATTCTTCTCTGAGGATATGACCGAATCGCTCCTCTACTCTGAGCCGGGACTCGCCGCACTCAACTTCCTGCTCGAGCTCAAGGCCACGAGCCTTTACCAAACCGGTTACCTCTCCAGCCCCTTCGGATCCGGCAAGATCGCTATGTACATCGGGTCCGTGGCGGGGATCCCGTATGTAGCCCGGGCGGCCGAGGGCAAAGTCAATTGGAATACCGCAGTACTCCCCAAGGGACCGGTAAACAACGACTCCATCTACATGGGCACTGATATCGGGATCTTCGCTTTGAATACCACCCCGGAGCAGCGTGAGGCCGCCCTCAAGTACATCCTCTACCTCCTTTCCCCCGAGGCCCACATGGCATGGGCCAAGGGCACCGGCTATATCCCCTTCCGGAAGAGCGCCATCACCTCGGCAGAGTGGAAGGCCTACATGGCCGAGCACCCCGAACGGGTGGCCGTAACCGAGCAGGCCTTCCATGGATTCACCTACCCCAACCACCCCCAGTGGTATTCGATCCGCGGCGTGATCGGTGATATGCTTGAAGCGGTGCTCCTCGGCGATATGACCCCCGAGGAAGCCCTCCAATGGGCCGACGAGACCATTGAGGAGGAGTACCTTAAGTGACCATGGCCGGGCGGGGTCTGAACCAGGCCCCGCCCGTAATTTCTCGACCGGGAGGAAAGTGCGCGGCCGTCGCTTAAGGAAAGTTATCGGGGAGAGCTTAGAGGCATACCTCTATCTCCTTCCCGCGTTCGCGGTACTGGGGGTGTTTACCTTCTATCCCGTGGTCCGTGCCTTCCAGATCAGTCTCTATCGCTGGCCCGTTATCGGACCCAAAACTTTCGTGGGCTTCGGAAACTACCTCAAACTTATTGGGGACCGTGAGTTCTGGATGGCCCTGCGGAACACGAGTTACTACGTTCTGGGTTCCGTACCCCTTACCCTGACTTTAGCCATCCTGGTGGCGGTTCTTTTGAACTCCCGGATCCGGGGACGAGTGATGGCGCGGGTGGCGTTCTTCATCCCTTACATCACCCCTATGGTAGCCGCAACGGTTGTGTGGCGTTGGATATACGACCGGGATTATGGTCTCCTCAACTACCTCCTCGAGATCCTCGAGAAAGCCCTAAGGCACTTGGGGTTGGCGGTGAACTTGGGCCCGGTGGATTGGCTGAACCAACCCGGGCTGGCAATACCTATCCTCATCGTGATCGGGGTATGGCAGTACGTAGGATACCAAGCCATCATCCTCCTCGCCGGGCTCCAGAACATCGATCGACAGTACTACGATGCGGCCAAAGTGGATGGGGCCAACGCCTGGCACCTCTTCCGGCACATCACCGTACCTCTACTGACCCCACAGATCTTCTTCCTTCTCATCATCTCCATGATCGGGGCGTTTCAGCTCTTCACCCAGGTTTTCATCCTCTTCGTCGGAAATCCTGGGCCGCGGGACTCCGCAATGACCATCGTTTTTTACATTTACGAGAAAGCTTTTCGCGAATTCTACATGGGAGTGGCCTCGGCTGCGGCCTACATCCTCTTCGGGATCATCTTCCTCCTCACCCTGATCCAGTTCCGCCTCTCCCGACGATGGGTATTCTATGGGGGATGAACATGCGAAGGACACTCTGTGTATTGGTCCTCAGCCCTTGCCTCCTCGGATCCGTCTGGGCTTCCGCCCAGGTGGAGCTCCTCCCCGAGGTCTCCCGGGCGACGCTCGAGGCGCGGGTTGTGAGGATCTATGACGGGGACACGGTCGAGGTAGACCTAGGCCTCGATCATCCCAAAGCCATAGGGGGAACACGGCTATCCCGGTATGAACGTGTAAGGCTTCTGGAAATCGATGCCCCCGAGCTCTCCATTCCAGAATATTATGCCCGGGAAGCCAAATCCCTCCTGTTCCGTTTGGTCGCCCATCGCACCGTGAGGTTGGAGGTGGTGTGTGACAACGAACGCGACGGTTACGGCCGACTACTCGCCTACATGTACGTCCAACAAGGGGAAAGGTGGATATTCGTGAACGGCGAGCTGGTGCGCTCCGGGGCTGCTGATCTCCTTTTCGTGGGAACCGAGAGGTACGAGGAGTACTTCAGGGACCTGTGGGTTGAGGCCGTAGCCAACCGGCGTGGCATGTGGGGCCGATATCCTGGCACGATCACCGTGATGGATCTTTATGCCGATCCTCTCAAATATGTTCTCGAGGGCATAACGATCCGCGTAAAGGTCAAACTTGCCCAGACCTCGTGGGACGGCCTCCACATGGTATGTGAAGAGGGACTTCGTTTCTTTATTCCAAAGGGAAGGCTCCACCGGTTCGAAGAAGGTGGGCTGCTAGCGCTCATTGTGCCCGGAGTGGAAATGGAAGCCTCAGGGGTTCTACAGTGGACCCCCACAGGACCGATGGTAGAGTTATGGGACCCTCTTCAAATTCACCAAATAAAAGAGGTCCATTGAACACAGTTCTGGTCGAAAAAATTTCTTCAAACGATAACTAGATCGTGTTCCACACGCCACACCTACCTCGATCCGATTGGTCTCTTGGTGGACGGTGCTCCCGACAAAAGCCGGGTCCCGCCGGTTTAAGATGCCGAAAGCCAAAAATTTCATCCATTAGAATTCCCGAGGAGACAAGGAGGAAAAAATGGGGCACAATTTATCGCGTTGTGTAACGCGCGCCATAGTTTGGGCATTTCTCGTCCTGGCGGTATGCTTCCCCTCCCATGCAAACGGCGAAGGAAGTCCGCCATTCCTCATCAAAGGTCCATGGACCGCCGCTACAGAGAACTCCATTGGGATCTCATTCGAGCTGTCACAACCCGTAAGCGGCGTGGTTAAATACGGCCCTGCAAACACAGGACTCGCTTCCTCGCTCCCCTTCGAAGCTGAGAAAGGTGTATACCACTTGCCCCTTACCAGGCTTCAGCCCGGGAGCACCTACATATACGTGATCGAGTTCGCGTCCGGGGAACGAACCCCCTTGGGACACTTCAGAACCCCACCTCAAGATTTCACACCTTTCACCTTCCTCGTATACGGCGACACTCGCACCTTCTACGCGAGACATCGCATTGTGGCCGGGCGTATGGCTGGGGAGGAAGCGGCCTTTGTAGTACACACTGGAGATCTTGTGACCTCTCCTATGGAGAAGGAGTGGAACGAGTTTTTCACCTCCGGCAAGGAACTCCTTCTTTCCATGTCCTTCTTCCCCGTACTGGGAAACCACGAACGCAACCATTTCTCCTATTATCGCCTGTTCGAGCTTCCTGGCGCGGGAGGCAAAAAGGGAAAGCAGTGGTGGAGCCTCCGTTGGGGGGATGTGCTCTTCGTGGGGTTGGACTCCAACACCCAGTACCTGGGGTTCACCGGACTCCGGGCGGAGACCCAGTGGCTGGAGGCGGTCCTCTCCCAGAAGGCCCGATTCAAGTTCGTTTTCTTCCATCATCCCCTCTTCAGTTCTGACCCTCACTACGGTGGAAATGAGGGATTGGCAAAGTTGTGGCATCCCATATTCGTCGAGAAAGGAGTAACAGCCGTTTTCTGTGGACACGTACACGCCTACGAACACATCGTACGCGATGGGGTCCATTACGTGACCACCGGGGGTGGGGGAGCCCCACTCTACCCTCTAGGCGAGCCAGTGGAGGGGACCGTGTTTACCGCCTCCGCGGTGCTCCATTATCTCCGGGTCGCGGTGGGCGATTCCATGGTACGGGTGGAGATGGTCCCGGTGGCCCTCGCCCCCCTGGGAGAGGAACCGGGAGCGATAACCTTGTTGGAAGGAACGCCCCTCGAGAGCTTCACCATCGGGGCCGCGACGCCTGTCCCTGTCCCCTAAACCTATTCTGAAACCACGGTCACCAAAGCACGGATGCGCTCCAGGGTGGCGGGCCCGATCCCCGGGACATTCAGAAGCTCGTCCACCGAACGGAAAGGCCCGTATTTTTCCCGATAGACCACGATCTCCCAGGCCAATTTGGGACCGATTCCAGGAAGTTTTTCCAATTCCGCAGCGGTGGCGGTGTTAAGGTTCAAGAGCGTTTTCTCCCTGAACTCCACCTGGACCACGGTAAGGTCCAGGGTCAGGGGGCGCGGCGAGGGGAGTTCCGGCGGACGCGGGGGAATAAACCGTACAGCGGCGTAAACCACGAGCAATAACGAGAGGAAGGCCGCGAACAGGAAGCGGGGATCAGCGCGGGAGGAAGAGTTCGCGTATCCTACGTTCCCCCCACTTTTCCCGTTCCACCCGCATTTTCTCCGGCCAAACCTCATACCGGGGTTTCCCGAACTTCTCGCTCCAGCGGGCGAGGAAGATCTCTCCCAGCCGGCGGCGGACCTCTGGGTGGGCCGAGAGGAACTCCGCCTTTTCCTCTGCCAAGCGCTCCAACTCGGGAAGGTACAACTCGATCTTTCCCGATTGATCGAAGAGCTGTAGCGCACCCTCGGGGTCTTCATCCAGCAGCGCGGTGGCCCGGGAGAAGAGTCGTCGGCGCTCGAGTTCCGCCCGGGCAAGATCCCTCATTCGGCGCGCTTTCTCCCTGTATTCGGGTAAATCCCACACGGAAAAAGGAAGGATCTCCCCGGGGCAGCCATCGCCGCGGCGCGGGAACCTATTGGGGTCCGCGGCGATCCGACCGTGAAGCGAAAGGCACTCGGGACAAGTGTTCCAGGTGACGTTGGTGTAATACTGCCAGAAACGCCGCCGCCCGAAAAGCCAATAAAAAAGGAGGATCAGTTTCCGCATCCAGTTATGCCGAGGGTGGGAGTCGAACCCACACGCCCTTACGGGCACGGGATTTTGAGTCCCGCGCGTCTGCCAATTCCGCCACCTCGGCCCAAAAGATTATAACGTCCCACCCCCATACCCTTCTAGCGATCCAGGGCACCGTCGCAGAGGCGCTCCTTGCAATGGAGCTTGAGCAACATCCGGGCCACCTCTACGCCGATGGGATTGATTCCCCGGGCTAGGTGATGGGCGAGCTGCGCGTGGAGACATTTGACACGGGTGAAATTCCTGAGCCCCCCGATCCCCGTCTCCACCGCGTCCCACGCTCCCACCTCCCTTAAGAACTTCTTCTCATCCGCGCCCATAAGCGAGAGGCGTTCTTCCCGATACTCCTCGTGGGCCCTTCTGTACCGGGCCAGAAGCCCTGGGTCTTCCTCAAGTCGGGCCTCGAACTCCTTCACCAGACCCTTGGCCTCGAGCCTCCCCACCTCCCGCACCAGATACGGACAGGTGAGCCAGAACAGGGTGGGGAAGACCTCGAAGTCCGAGTCCCGACGCAGAAGGGGCCTGTTCACTGTAACCTGGGGGTAACCATGGGGGCAATCCCGGGCGATCCTCACCACTCCCCGGGGAGACCGACCGAGCTGCCAGCGGATCACCGCTAGATCCCGCTGAGAGGGCAGGCGGTCCATCAACGGGAACGATAATCGGGCAGGAGGGACCAGGCCAACGCCCATTCCCGCAGCGAAACCTCCCCTTTGCCGTACCGGCCAAGGGCTTTAAAGGCGGAAAGCAAAAGCCGAACACCCTCTTCCAGGCTCACCTTCCGCCCCACCAGCTTCGACAACGACCCTGTGGGACTCGGCCGAGAAGGGACCCCCGAGGGGGAATACCCGGGGCGGAGGGCGAGCAACACCTTTTCCATGGGCACCCGGTCCTCCCAGAGGAGCAATGTCCCATGGTAGAGGAGCCCGCGGCGGCGATATTGAGCCATTCCTGAAATCTTGAGGTCCGAAACGAACAGAGACCCTTCCTCGATCTCAGCCCGGAGGCCGAAGCGCTCCTCCAGGGCCTTCGCTAACAACGTCCCCACCAGTTCATGGGCCCGGCGCACGTCCCGCCACGGCCCATCCAAAGGTAGAAATAGGGAGAAATTCAGGTTCCCTGGATGGTGGTATACAGCTCCCCCTCCGCTGGGACGCTTGACCACCGGAATACGGTAACGATTACAGAAATCCAAATCCGCCTCATCCTCGGGGTTTTGCCCCCGGCCGATCACCACACACCGGGGATTGCGCCAGATCCGCAAGGTAGGCGGGACCTTATCCGCGCCGTAGG
Organism: Candidatus Acetothermia bacterium JdFR-50; assembly: GCA_002010365.1. Taxonomy (GTDB): domain Bacteria; phylum Bipolaricaulota; class Bipolaricaulia; order Bipolaricaulales; family Bipolaricaulaceae; genus UBA3571. Next base: position 10,942 of record MTNL01000225.1, read on the forward strand.
TCCGGAGGATGGCCTCCTCCAAGGCCATGTTCTCCGCGGGATCCCGTAGAGCCAAATCCAGGATCACCCGCATACTAGCTCCCGATAAACCTGTGCAGCCCGGTAGGAAGTCCGCACCAGGGGGCCCGCAACCACGGCCCGGAACCCCATGCGCCGCGCCTCTTCCTCCCAACGCGCGAACTCCTCCGGCACTAGGTACCGCACCACCGGCACCTGCTCCGGCCCAGGACGGAGATATTGGCCCAAAACGAGTATATCCACTCCGGCGGCCAAAAGATCCCCCATCGCCTCCCGGACCTCTTCCTCAGTCTCCCCGAGCCCCAAGATGAGGGAAGATTTGGTGAACGTATCGGGCGAAAGCTCCTTCACCGTTCGGAGCACCTCCAGGGAACGAGAGTAGGAGGCCCGGGGATCGCGGACACGGGGGGCAAGGCGACGGACCGTCTCCACGTTGTGTCCCACCACATCCGGTCCTGCGTCGAGGACTTTCCCGATGGCTTCCCTTTTTCCCGAGAAGTCCGGGATCAAGGCTTCCACCCTTACACCGGGCACGGCACGCTTCACGTTCCTAATGGTTTCGGCCCAATGAGCCGCGCCCCCCTCGGGCAAATCGTCCCGATCCACCGAGGTGAGAACCACGTATTCGAGATCCAGTTCCCGGACGGCCCGGGCAATCCTCCCGGGCTCATCCCGGTCAACCCGCCCACCCGGCCATCCCGTCCTGGTGGCGCAAAACCGGCAGGACCGCGTACAGACATCGCCGAGGATCATAAATGTGGCCGTCCCCGCGCCCCAACAGCGGGGGAGGTTGGGGCAGCGGGCGGATTGGCAGACGGTGTAAAGGCCATGCTGGGAGAGGATTTGGACCATTCGTTTCAATCCGTCCACGTCCGACACCTCAACCCGCAGCCAGGCCGGCTTCACCGCGCCATCACCTCCAGCCCCGTGGGATCCCTAACCCTGACCTGAACCCCGAAAACCTCCGCGAATGCGGCGCGGACCCGCGCGGAAACTTCCGCCATAGAGATCTCCCGCCCCACTAGGGTAGCGATGGAGGTAGTCCCTGCCCCATGGATTCCGCACGGGACGATCCAGCGGAAGCCATCCGGAACGAGATCCACGTTCAAAGCCAGGCCGTGCATGGTGATCCATCCCCGCACGTACACCCCCACCGCTCCCAGCTTTTCGTTCCCCACCCATATCCCGGGTCGGCTGGGGACCCGCTTCGCCTGAATCCCATACGATGCTGCCACTTTGAGCATCACTTCCTCCAGTGCCCGGATGTACCATTTGATGCTCCGCTGCCAGCCCCTGAGGTTCAGGATGGGGTAGAGCACGAGCTGTCCCGGACCGTGATACGTGACATCACCCCCGCGTTCCACCGTCACCACCTCCACCCCAGCCGCCTCCAGGGCAAGGGGATCGGCAAGGATATGCCGGGGATCGGCCGAACGTCCCAGGGTAATCACCGGGTTGTGCTCCAGGGAAAGGACGAGATCGGGAACCTTATTGAGGCGACGGAGTTCATGGAGCCGCCTCTGACGTTCCAAGACCTCCCTATAGCCTACTCGCCCCAGGGGGATCCAAAAAACCTCTCTCATCGCCCGCCGGCCCGTTCCGCGATTTTCCCAATCACCTCGCCAGGAGCCGCGACCCTGCCTTCGGGGACCAAAATGGCGAAGAGCCGCCCTCCCACCGGGGCTTCGATGACGAAGGTGGTCTTCTCGCATTCCACCTCTGCCACGGCCTCGCCAGCCTGAACCTCGTCCCCCACCTCATGGAGCCACCGCACCACCCGCACCTCCTCCACTTCTCCCAGAGGAGGTATCACGATATCTACCAACGTCACCTCCTTTCAGAGTCCCATTCTACGCTTGCAACCGGGGGAGAGAAACCCGTAGACCTGAAAAGCCCTTTGGCCCTCCTTAAAATGGGCTTTGTAAGAAACGGAGGTGACACTCCGTGAAGGAGGTGACACTCCGGTGCTTAGCAGATGTGTTGTCCTTTTGCTTCTGCTCAGACTCTGCGTTTGGGCCGGGGAGCTCACGGTGGCGGTTTCCACCGAACCCCCGAGCTTGGACCCCACCACCGACCCGGCGGCGGCCATAGACCTTATCCTCCATCACAACCTCTATGAAGGCTTGGTCCGGGTAGACCCCGAAGGGCGCTATCGAGCACAAATAGCGGAATCCTGGGAGGTCTCCGCCGACGGACTAATGTGGACCTTCTACCTGCGGAGAGGGGTAGTGTTCCATGACGGGACCCCTTGCGACTCCGAAGCGGTAAGGAACTCCTTCCTCCGGGCTCTCGACCCGGCGATCCCTCATCCGCATCCAGAATATTATGCCGAGATCACCGAAATAAAGGTTATCGATGGGGGGGTAAGCTTCCGCCTCCGGAAGCCCGTGCCGTACTTCCTGGCCATCTTAGCCCAAGCGGATTCGGCGATCGTCCCAGTGGAGCCCCGTACCGGCGTTTCCTTGGCTGACCACCCCATGGGCACGGGCCCGTTCCGGTTCGTGGAGTGGCGTCCCGGAGACAGGATCGTTCTGGAGAGAAACCCCTACTACTACCTCCCGGGGATTCCGCAACTTAACCGAGTTACCTTCCGTTTCATTCCCGACGACGCCGCCCGGGTCTTGGCCCTTCGGGCAGGGGATGTGGACATAGCGGTAGATGTCCCTCCCCAACTTGCGGTGGAACTGAAGAACAATCCCGAATTCACCACCGTCTCGGGCCCGATGAACCTGGTCCAGATCTTGGCGATAAACAATGTCCGGGAGCCGTTCTCCGACCTGCGGGTCCGACAGGCCATTGCCCATGCCATCGACCGGGAGAAGATCATCGAGCTCGTGTCCCTGGGATACGGCACCCCCATCGGGAGCCATCTCACCCCGGGGATGCCCTATTACGTGGACCTCACCGAGCTCTATCCCTACGATCCGGACAAGTCCCGGGAGCTCTTGGCCGAGACGGGCTACACGGATGGGTTCGAGACCACCATGACCCTCCCCTCCAACTACGAGTTCCACGTGCGCACCGGGGAGCTCATCGCCGCCATGCTCGCCGCGGTGGGTATAAAGGTGGATATCCAGCTGGTGGACTGGGGGACGTGGCTCGAGCGGGTATATTCCCAGGCGGACTACGACCTCACCGTGATCGGCCACATCGGCCGCTTGGACCCGGCGCTGATGCTCAGCGGTTACGGGGCGGAGCGTCCGGATTACTACTTCCGGCGGGGCTGGAGAAACGCCGAGTTGGAGGAGCTGTTGAAGGAAGGGAAAACCTGCATGGATCCCGAGCGGCGCCGGGAGATCTACGTGCGGGCCCAACGCATCATCGCCGAAGAGGTGGTGAACTATTTCATCCAGGACCCCCACCGCATCATCGTCGCCCGGGCCGGCATCGAGGGTCTGGCCGTCTATCCCGTATACGTATTGGATCTCACCGCGGTACGGAACCGCTAAGCCCCGGGGGCGGTGGCCCCGCCCCCGGGTTTACTCGCCCAACGTCTTCTCAAACTCATCGAAGGACAAGCGTTCCTTCTCCACGTAGCCCTTGACTTTCCCTTCCACCCCGTATTCGGGGTCGAACACGACCCACCGGACGAAGACCCGAGCCCTCTTGGTCTCGGCGATGAGCCCCACGGCTTTGGGCGTGCCGAAATCGGGCAGCCTCGTGGCCTCCACCAAATAAACCTTGTCGCCGATATGCACGACGAGAAGGACCCATTCGAACTTCCTGGTCTCTCCTTCTGTCTCCACGGTGAGCTCCCCCCGGCTCACCTCCACCCGGAAGCACTTTCCCGCGAGGTACCTCCCCAGAACCAGCACGGCCCGACGGGGATCTTGGTCGTTTTCTTCATATTCCTCTCTGAACTCCCGGTTATCGAAAAATCCGTTTCGTATTCGGTCAAGCTCCCTCTCCAGTTCTCTTTTCGTCTTGGTGGAGACACGGACATCGCCCAGGTGGAACCCCTTGCGCCCGAAGAAAGAGAAGTCCACCCGCGTATAGCGGGTGACGATCTCCGGGGGAAAATCCGGGGAGGAGATCTCAAAGCCCGTGATTTTACCTCCGGTATAGATGGGCTCCAGGGAGAAATC
>MTNL01000034.1 GCA_002010365.1 Candidatus Acetothermia bacterium JdFR-50
ACCTTCGCTTCCCTTCCCGATCCACTTTCCACCTATCAACATCATCCCGGGATCACCCCGCCGAGAGGAGATCGATGATCGCCCGGCAAAACTCTGGGAGATCGTCCGGCACACGGCTCGTCACAATTCCTCTATCTACCACTACTGGCGCGTCCACGTACTCAGCCCCGGCATTTAGGAGGTCATCCCTTACCGCAATGTACGCCGTCATCCTCCTGCCTTTGGCCAACCCCGCCGAGATGAGGACTTGGGGCCCGTGGCAGATGGCAGCCACCACCTTCCCGGAACTGGCGTAATGTCGCACCAGTTCTAATACTTTCGAATTGATTCGTAGGACATCCGGGGAGTAACCTCCTGGAATCACCAATGCGTCCATTTGCCTAATCGTGAAGTCCTCCAACTTCACCAACAAGAACCTCTTTCCCTCAGTGTGAACAAGTGGAGGGACCGTGGTCCCAAAGCGGCCGGTGACGTATTTGTTTGGGAGAGCTGGGCGTGGATGGAGTCCTTCATTGAGGGCCAGGATGAAGCAACGGGCTCCCTCCTCGCTCAACCTGAGAAGCGGATACCAAAGCTCTATATCTTCGAACTCTTGAGCCACTAGGAATAGGATCCGCTTACCCTCAAGTCTCCTCATCCCATCCTCCTTTCCCGATCGCATCTACAAGTAGATCGAAGACCGGCTCCAGGGCCTTATAGGCATCCAAGAACAGTGGGTAGAGCCTAGCATAGGTTTCTTCCCCCGAACTCGGCTCCGTTCTTTCGCCAAGCCCCACAAAACGTTCCGCCGCAGCCTGCAGGTCCTCTACCAGTCCCACTCCCACCACACCAGCCATCGCCGCCCCCAAAGCCGTGGCTTCTAAAGGAGCTTCCGTTGCCGTGAGAGGTTCGCCGAAGGCATCGGCGAGGATCTGTAGCCAGAGGCGACTCTTTGCTCCCCCCCCGATCGCCCGCATCTCCCCCAACTTGACCCCAGATTCCTTCAGGGCGTTGTAGATCGCCTTTAAGTTGAGGGCTACCCCCTCGTATACCGCCCGGAGTAGGTGGGCTTTCGTATGTCTCCGGGTGATTCCCAGAAATACTCCCCTAGCATTCGGGTTCCAATGGGGGCTCCGTTCTCCCATAATATAAGGGAGGAAGAGAAGGCCCTCACTCCCCGGTGGGACTTGTTCGGCTACTTTTTCTAACACATCATAAGGGCTCAGGTTCAGCCACCGTGCGAGCTCAGACTCTAGGTTGCCTAAAGCTCTCTTTGCCCATTCCAATGCACTTCCGGCATTATGCATGGTACCGTTTGGGGAGTAGAGCCTGGGATCCAGGTGGGGCCAGCTGAAAGTTCTCATCTTGGGATCAAGGAGCGGGGCCTCACTGGCACCAGCTACCCAAGCGGAGGAGCCCAAGTATACGTGGCCAATCCCGGGTTGCACTGCACCTGCCCCGGCGGTGGCACATACCCCGTCTCCTCCTCCGATCACAATCGGGATCCCCGGGACCAAGCCCGCTTCCTCCGCGTCCTCACCTGTTTCACCCACCACATCGGTGGATGACCGGATCTCTGGAAGCATTTCCCCCGATATCCCGGCCACCGCCAAGACTTCCTCTGACCAACGCTTGTAACGGATATCCAGGAGGCCAGTGCCGCAAGCATCGGAGTAATCGGTGACCCACTCACCGGTTAGCTTGTAGACGATGAAATCCTTTGCTTGAAGGAACTTGTAGGTCCGACGGTATAAGTTGGGCTCATGGGACTTGAACCACATGATCTTGGGGGCCGAATAGGCCGGTCCCACCCTGTGGCCCGTGATCTTGTAGATCGCCTCTAAGTCGAGTCTCTCCAGCAGCGCCTGTGCCTCGGCAGTCGCCCGCTGGTCCGCCCAAATTATGGCCTTTCTTAAGGGAGTCCCGTCCCGAGCGACCGGGAGGCATCCCATCATCTGACCGGAAAAGGAGATCACGGAGATCCCACGGGGATCAATTCCGAGGCGAGAAAGCAGTTCACAGTTGGCAGCACAAAAGGCGCGCCACCAATCCTCAGGATCTTGTTCTGCCCATGTGGGCGAAGGATACTCCGTGGGATAAGGAGAAAAGGCACTTCCCATCATACGTCCTGAACTTACGTTGAAGAGGACTGCCTTATCTCCCGTAGTCCCGAGGTCATGGGCGAGAACGTACCTTTCCTTCATTTCCACCTCACTTCCCGATCGGGATAAGCCCTTTTATGAAGTAACGCTGGAGACCCAGAGTAATGGCTATAGGGGGTAGAACCGCCAGGGTAGAGAGGGCGGAGATATCCCACCATTGTGGTCCCCGCTGGAAGTGTTGCATAGCGATGAGTATGGGCATCGTTTGAGCCCGGGAATAGGTAAGAATCAAGGCGAGGAGAAATTCGTTCCAAGCGAAGACGAAACAGAGCAGGAAGGTTGCTGATAAGCTCGGCAGCACCATAGGGACCACTACCCGGAAGAAAGCCTGGGCCCGGGAAGCCCCGTCTACCAAGGCTGCCTCTTCGATGCTTTGGGGGATCTGGGAGAGGAAGTTAGCCATGATCCATACTGACAGGGGTAGGTTAAAAGCTATGTAGACGAGGATAAGGCCGAAATGGGTGTCGAGGAGGTTGGTTACCCGGAACATTAGGAACACCGCCAAGGCGGTGATTATTGGCGGCATCATCCGCTGGGAGACGATCCAGAGAAGAATGTCGTCGTTCCTCATAGGGCCGAACCGGAACTTGTAACGGGTTAAGGCGTAAGCGGCCATGGAGCCTAGGAGGCTCGCGAAGAAGGAGCTTATCCCGGCCACGATAAGGCTGTTTATGAAGGGTGTGATCAACTCTCTTCTCTCCACCGTGAATATCCTCACCCACCACTTCACCGTGGGTTTGAAATCCACCCAAGGAAGGTACTTCGGTCCCAGGAAAACATCGAGTTTTTCTTTAAATGAAGTTGTCACCATCCAAAAGATGGGGAAGAGAACGATCATTGTCCAGATGATTAACACAAAATAGGTAGCGAGGTTTATCATTTTACCCTTCATCCCTTACTCCAAGGAGATCTGACGGACCTTCCGGGTGAAGAGGAAAAAGAGCACCGAGGAAATTAGGACTACGAAAAAGAGGCTAAAGGAGATCGTGGCCCCATAAGCAAGATCGAAAGCTCTGAGCCCCACACTATAACCGTATAGTGTCAAGCTCTCTGTCACCAAACCTGGCCCTCCTCCAGTCATGATGTAGATGATGTCGATGATTTTGAAGGCCTCTACCGAACGGAGGAAAACCGCGGCAATGGAGGCTGGAGCAAGTAAAGGGAAGATCACATAGAGGAAAATCTTCCATCCCGATGCTCCATCTACTTTGGCCGCCTCTATGTAGTCCCTCGGGATCCCTTGGAGTCCAGCCAAAAGGATAAGGAGCATGAAAGGGGTCCATTGCCAGATGTCAGTGAGAACTATTGAGTACATGGCCACGTTAGGGTCACTGAGCCATCCAACTGCCCCAAACCCGAGCCGTCGCAGGAAATCATTGAAGGGACCCCGGGTGTCGTTGAGCATCATTCGCCACATGTATCCCACGGCGATGGGAGCAAGCATCATGGGTAGCAGGAAAATCACCCGGAAGAAAGTTCTCCCTCGTATCCTGCGATTGAGGAGCAAAGCGAGGAATAGTCCCAAGAGATACTCACAGAGAACGGAGAGGCTCACAATCTTAAGTGTAACCACGAGGGCATTCCAGAAACGGGCGTCATGAATGAGTCTCGTCCAGTTCTTGATACCGATGACGGTTATCTTAAGGGCTCCTCCCTCGAAGGAGACTTTTCCGAAAGCCATGGCCAGGGTGAAGAGGAAGGGGAAGATGGTTAAAAGTAACAGAATTACGATGGTCGGCGCTAGGAAGAGCCGTCCCTGCCATTGGGCCACACGGCCACCTCTATGCCTTCTCATGGGCAGCAAAGAAGGGCCCCGGACCTTTTCCGGGGCCCTCCGTTCCGGAAGTTACACCCTACTCCACGGGAAGGCCGAGTGAGAGCCTGTAGGCCTTGAGTTGATTCTCACGACCCAGCTCCTCTGTGATCCGCTCCCAAGCCTCGGCCACCGCGTCGAGGGCTTCTTGGGGACTCTTGGCGCCAGCTGCCGCCAGGGCCAGCTCGGCGTCGAGGGCCTCAAAGTACCTGGCGCCGCCGGGAATACGCAGGTCAGGCTGGACGTTTGGGTGGGCGATGGTGTCCTGGATTGCCTTCAGATACGCCTCAGCCGCCTCGGAACTGAAGCCAAAGCCGATCCATCCGGACAGCCGTTCGAAATGACTGGTTCGATATGGGTTAAAACCAGTTTCAGGAGTAGTCACGGAGCGATAGCTGTTCTCAGGGCTGGCGAGGAAGGAAATGAAGTCGTAAGCGGCCTCCAGGTTGGGGCTCTTAGCGTCGATGGCTGCCACCCAGCCGCCGAAGGCAAGGTAGGGGGCTTGATTGGGTTCGTCAAACTGGACCCATTCGCCCTTCTTGTAGTCCCAGACCATGGTCGAACCGGGAAGGATCGCATAGCCTACCTTGCCTTTGACCAAGGACTCCTCGCCGACTTCTGATAGGACCCCGATGTCGCCCCAGTCAATGGCCATAGCAGCCTCGCCAGCGGCGAAAACTGTTCTAATTTCGCCGGAATCCATGTTTATCATACCAGGAACGCCGAACTTCATAATCTCGATGTAGTCCTTAAGAGCCTTGACGTGGCCAGGGGAATTGATGAGAGGTCTCATCGTGTTGGGATCGAAGAACAGACCGCCGGACTGGCCCAGGATAGAGACGTATCCCGCGGCCCGGGAGAAGAAGGTCCAATAAGCTTGATCATCCTTGCGGCGAGCCTCCACGACCCCGTATTCGGCTCTGCCATCACCGTCCCAGTCCCAACCATTGAAGAATTCAGCGATATCCCTTACCTCCTTCCAGGTACGCGGCGGAACTGGGAGGTCATAACCGTATTTTTCTTTGAACATCCCCTGATACTCGGGGTTCTCCAAGGCATCCTTGCGGTAGTAGAAAATATGGCAATCGCCGTCCACCGGTACGGCAAACACCTTCCCACCCCAAGTAACGATTCTCTCGCGATAAACGGGGAGGATATCCTCCCAGGCGATTCTGGGATCAGCAGCGATAAAATCGTCTAGTGCCGCAAGGAAACCAGCCCCAGCGAAATCAGGAAGCCAAGCTGCAGGGAATATCACGATATCATAGAGATGGGCACCAAGGGCGAAAGAGGAGTACATCTTTGGATAAAGCTCTGCCCACGGTGCAGTTATAAGTTTTACTGTACCGCCGGTCATGCGTTCCCAGTCGGGAGCAAACATTTGGACCGGCTTTGCGATAAAAGGTGGAGGCTGGGTGAATACAGTGATCACTACGCCTTCAAATTTCCTCGTCGCACCAAAAACACCGATTCCCAAAATAGAAATACCTATTAACAAAGCCAACAGTTTGCGCATAAAGCATCTCCCTCCTTTTTGAAAATTTTTCTTATTTCTTTTTCCGCTTTACATCACCCCCTCCTCAAACGCACTTTTTATGTAAGTGATTTGCACTAAACAGACCGCCATGTAGCCCTTTGTAATGCGAGGGAAACTTTTCCCGGTCATCTGAATCACGATTATCTGCCGATTGACCAAACTACTCCTAGCTCTCATGTTGCGAAAAACGCTATAATAATGTTCAAAATTTATTATAGCACTTTGAGCTCAAACTGCCAATGGTCTCCCGAGCTATATCGGGATATTTATGACCATAATCTTGCTGAACCGCTAATATTTTGGGATCATTATTCAGTATCATGGCGGATTTAAGAGTTGTAGTTGTGGACTACAATTATCCGGACCTCGACATCGAGACCGAGGTCCTCGCGAAGTGGGGTGCTTCCGTGGAGGGTTTCCACTGTACTTCTCCCGAGGAGGTAGCGCGGGTGGGTCAGGACGCCGATGCCCTCATCACCCAGTACGCCCCCGTCACCGCGAGGGTGATTTCCTCCCTGCGGAAATGCCGAGCCATTGGCCGCTACGGCATCGGAGTAGACAACATCGACGTCAGGGCTGCTACGGAAAAGGGCATCGCCGTCATCAACGTGCCCTCATATTGCGAGGAGGAAGTCTCGGACCACGCGTTGGCGATGCTCCTCGCTTGGGCGCGCAAGGTGGTGCATTACACCAACGAGGTTCGAGGCGGTCGGTGGGATTGGAAGACCGGCCGCCCTATCTACCGCCTCCAGGGGAAGGTCCTGGGGCTTTTAGGGTTCGGAAAGATCGCGCGGCTTTTGGCCCGCAAAGCTCAAGCACTAGGAATGGAGATCATCGCTCACGATCCCTACGTGCCGCCGGAGAAAATGCATGAGATGAACGTGACACCTGTGGGGTTCGAGGAGTTACTGGGGCGAAGTGATTTCCTTTCCGTCCATGTTCCGCTGACGGAAGGAACGCGCCATCTCATCGACGCCAAGGCCCTCTCTTCGATGAAGCCCACCGCCTGCCTGATAAACACCTCTCGGGGGCCGGTGGTGGACGAACGGGCCCTGATAGAGGCCTTGAGGGAAGGACGCTTGGCTGGGGCTTGTTTGGATGTGATGGAGAAGGAACCGCCGGATGAGGGAAATGAACTGCTCAGTATGCCACAGGTCCTGGTTTCGCCCCACGTGGCCTGGTATTCCGAGGAATCCCAGATGGAGTTGCGTCGGAAGGTGGCCACCGACATCGGGCGGGCCCTGAACGGACTCCTTCCGGAGGGTTTGGTGAACCGGGATCTAGAGGGAGAGTTCAATCGGGACTAGCGGCCGTACTTTTCCCGCAACGCGACCTCGACGCATCGGGGAACGAATTTGGACACATCTCCCCCGTAGCGGGCTACCTCTTTAACGATAGAAGACGAAAGGAAGGAGTACTTCCCCGCCGTCATCAGGAAGACCGTTTCCACATTCGAGTCGAGATCCCGGTTGGTAAGCGCGAGTTGGAATTCGTAGTCGAAATCGGAGGTAGCCCTCAGTCCGCGCACGATAACGTCCACGCCCAGGGATTTAGCGCATTCCACAAGGAGACCGGAGTAGGTGATAACCGGGACATCCTCGATGCCCACTTCCCGCAGGGCTTCCTCTACTAGGTGCTTCCTTTCCTCCACCGAGAAGAGGGGGGTCTTTCTTGGGTTCTCCACCACCGCCACGATCAGGGGGCAGAATAGTTTCTTGGCGCGCTTCAAAACGTCGATGTGGCCGTAAGTGATGGGATCGAAGCTCCCCGGATAAAGCGCTTTAGGCACTCTCCCTCACCTCCGCGGATTCCCTCACCGCCCCTTCGAGCTCTTCGCCTCTAGGGCCCACCAGAACGAGCGAAGCTCGCTCCGGGGAAAGCTTCGCCGCGGCCAGCCCCTGGACGTCCTCACGGGTCACCCCCTCGATCCGGCGCACGATATCCTCCGGGGATACCAGGGGCAGACCCAGGGCCACGTGCCAACCCAACCGGCCCATCCTCCCCCCGGGACTCTCCAAACCTAGCAGGAAGAGCCCCCGCACCCGGCGTTTCGCCCGGGAGAGCTCCTCTTCCTTGGGACCACGGCGCGCGAGGTCCTCTATTTCCTCCCACACGATGTCCAGGATCTCCCGCACCCTCCGCGGTTCGGTGGCGGCGTAAATGCCTAAGTACCCGGCATCGGTGTAATAGCGGACAAAGGAAGTTATGGTGTAAACCAAGCCCCGTTCCTCCCGCACCCGCTGGAAGAGCCGGGAACTCATCCCCCCGCCCAATACGGTGTGCAACGTCTCCAGCGTCATCCGCTCCGGCGCTCCCGCCGGGACCGTGGGGAATCCCAGGGCGATGTGCACCTGCTGGGTGGGGCGCTCCTCCACCCGTAGCTTTCCCCCGCTCTGGGGTGCGTCCCTGGCCGGAGGGATCGCGGTCGCCGGGAAGCAGGCGAAAAGATGGGATACCAACCTGCAGGCAACGTCCGGCTCCACTTTGCCGCAGAGGACCACCGCCTTGTGCCCTTCAACATAATGGTCCCGGAAGAAATTCCACAGGTCCTCCACCTCCAGCTTTGCCACCGTCTCTTTTCTCCCCAGGACAGGTTTCCCCAAGGGATGGGTATCTCCCCACAGAGCTTCCTCCAGGAGGCGTATGGTCACGTCCTCGGGGCTATCCTCGGCTTCCCTAATTTCCTCTAGAGCCACACCCCGCTCCCGCTCGACATCCTCGAGGGCAAAACGGGGAGAGGTCACCAATTCCGCCAGGATTTCCAGAGCTGTCTCCAGCCCTTCTGCGAGCACGGTGCTGTGGTAGACGGTGTACTCCTCGGAAGTGGCAGCGTTGATCTGCCCACCCAGGGAGTCAATGATCTCCGCGATCTCCACGGCGCTATGGCGTTCGGTCCCCTTGAACACCATGTGCTCGGTGAAGTGAGCGAGGCCTTCCTTGGCCGGAGGATCCTCCCGGCTTCCCGCCGAAAGCCATACTCCCATGGCCACCGAATTCGCGTGGGAAAGGGGTTCCACCACTAACTCCAAAGCGGGAGAGATCCTCTCCCTGAAGCAGCCGGAGTAGACCTCTTCCATCGTTCAGGACGAGGGATTTATCCTAAGGGGGGATTTGGGAACCACCCTACGGAGCTTATAGCGTCCCTGCTCGTCGATCTCCACAATTTCCACCAGCATCGTGTCGCCCTTCTTGGCCACCGTTTTGGGGTCCTTGACGCCCTCGCCTAAACGGGTTTTGTGTACCAAACCCCGTACGCCCGGGGCGATCTCCACGAATATCCCGTAGTCGACCACGTTAGTGACCTTACCTTGAACGATGTCGCCGACCTTGAAGGTGGGCTTCTCCTCCACGCGCTTGAGCTGTGGCCGGCCCACCTCGTCGGAACCGATCACCTCCACCAGTACTTCGTCCCCGGGCTTCACCACGTCCTCCACCTTTTGCACGAACCCTTCCGAGAGGTTGGAGATGTGAATCAGTCCCTCCACCCCGGGGCGAATCTCCACGAACGCCCCGAACGGGGCGATGCGTTTCACCTTCACCTTGAGGACCTTGCCCACTTCCAGCTCTTGGGTGAGTTCCTCGATGGCCTTTCGGGCCGCATCCACCGCCTCCCGGGAACTGCCCACGATTCGCACGAGCCCGTCGTCCTCGATCTCGATTTCGGTCTCGGTGGTCTCCTGGATCTCCCGGATGGTCCGGCCCCCGGGGCCGATGACGAGGCCGATCTTCTCCACCGGTATCCGCATGAGCTCTAGGATGGGGGCGTAGGGCGAGATCTGGGCCCGAGGTTTGGGAAGGGCCTCCAGCATCACCCGCAGAATCTCCATGCGGGCCCGCCGCGCCTGTTCCAGGGCTTCCCGGAGGAGCACCTCGCTTATCCCCCCGATCTTGACGTCCATCTGGAAGGCAGTAACGCCGCGTTCGGTCCCGGCCACCTTGAAGTCCATATCCCCGAAGTGGTCCTCGAGGCCCTGGATGTCGGTAAGGATGACGTACCGGTTCCCTTCCGTGATCAACCCCATGGCCACCCCGGCCACTGGGCCCTTGATGGGGACGCCGGCGTCCATGAGGGCCAACGAACCGGAGCACACTGAGGCCATGGAGGATGAGCCGTTGGATTCCAGGATCTCGGAGACCAACCGGATGATATAGGGGAATTCGTCCTCCGGAGGGATCACCGCCAGAAGCGCCCCTTCCGCCAGGTGTCCATGGCCGATCTCCCTCCGGGATGGGGCCCCCAGCCTCCCCGCCTCCCCCACACAGAACGGCGGGAAGTTGTAGTGGAACATGAACCGCTTCAATCCCTCCTCGATCATCAGGTCGATGATCTGTGCGTCGCGGCGAGTGGCCCCCAAGGTGCAGGTGCCCAGGGATTGGGTTTCTCCCCGCGTGAAGAGGGCCGAGCCATGGACCCGGGGAAGGAGCCCCACCTTCACCGACATGGGGCGGATCTCCTCGGGCCTGCGGCCGTCGATACGCACCCCCTCCTCCAGGACCAGCTTCCGCACGTACTCCCGGTAAAGCTCATCGAAGATCTCCGCCGCGAGCTTCTCGAGGGCGCTATGTTCCTCTTCGGGATACTCCGCCAAAAGCGCCTGTGTCGTTTCTTCTTTCAATTCCTCGGCCAGCCGCTCCCGCTCCTTTTTGGAGGGGGCCTCGCGGAGCTTGGGGAACTTGTCCCAGAGGAGTTCCCGCATCCGCACCCGGACCCGCTCCTCCTCCGGAGAGGGCTCGGGCACGGGATGCTTTTCCACCGAGATCTTGGCCGCGAACCTCTCCTGGAGGGCGATGAGGTCCACGATGACCGCGTGAGCCCGCTTTATCGCTTCGAGGACCTTCTCCTCGGGGATCTCCCGCATGTGGCCTTCCACCATCGTCACCGTTTCCTTGGTCCCGGCCACGGTGATGTCCATATCCCCTTCCTCCAGGACCGTCGCCGGGGGGTTCACCATGATCTCGCCGTCCCTCATGCCTACCTTCACCCCGGCGATGGGGCCCTGGAACGGTGCGGGGGAGATCATGAGGGCCGCCGAGGCCCCGAGCATCGCCGCCACCTCCGGCGCACAGTCCTTCTCGGCCGAGAGGACGGTAGCAATGATCTGGATCTCCTCTTTGTAGCGCTTGGGGAAGAGGGGACGGATAGGACGATCTATAAGCCGGGCCGCGAGGATCGCCTCATCGGAGGGTTTCCCTTCCCGTTTGAAGAATCCCCCGGGGATCTTTCCGCCGGCGTAGAACTTCTCCTCGAAGTCTACCCGCAGGGGAAAGTAACCGGGGTCCTCCTCCAGGGGCTTTACCACCACGGTCACCAAGACCTTGGTGTCGCCCCAGGACACCAGCACGGCCCCATCGGCCTGTTTGGCCATGAGGCCGGTTTCCAAGGCTAAAGTTCTTCCTGCTAATTCTCCTTCTTCGATCACGTACAGACGTTGCACTTTTTATACACCTCTTATCCCTAAGCGTTCGATGAGCTCTTTGTAGCGGTGGGGATCGGTCCGCTGGAGGTATCGCAGGAGCCTCCGGCGGCGCCCCACCATCTTGTAGAGGCCGACCCGGGAATGGAAGTCCTTGCGGTGAACCTTGAGATGCTCCGTGAGTTGCCGTATCCGCTCGGTGAGGAGTGCGACCTGTACTTCCACAGAACCGGTGTCGCCGGGATGTTGGGCGAACTGATCTATGATTTCCTTCTTTTTTTCCTGGGCAAGCGCCATAGACACCTCCAGAAGCTTCAACGGAATTTCCGAGCGAGCTCCCGACAACGGGCCAGAACCTTTTCCTCATCCAGAGTGAGGAGTTCTCGGCCTTCCATCAGGATCTCGCCCCCGACCATTACCATCTCTACGTCGGCTCCACAAGCAGTATACACGAGATCCGCCAGAGGATCATGTCCCGGAGCGAAGTGGGGCGCCCCGAGATCCAGGAGGACGCAGTCCGCGAGATAACCTTCCTCGATCACCCCCAGATCCCTGCCCCAACCCAGGGCCTGGGCTCCACGCTGGGTGGCCGACCTGAGGGCTTCCGGAGGTGGCATCGCCTGGGGGTCCTCGGCCCGGACCTTGGCGAGCAGGGCCGCGAGGCGCGTCTCCCATATCATGTCCAAGGCGTTGTTGGATGCGGCCCCATCCGTTCCAATGGCTACGTTCACCCCGCCCTGGAGCATCGCCCAGGCGGGGGCTATGCCGCTTGCGAGCTTGAGGTTCGAGCTCGGGCAGTGGGCTACGCTCACGTTGTGGGCGGCAAGGATATCGATGTCCTTTTCGTCCACCCAGACGCAGTGCGCGGCAAGCACTGGCACCGCGAAGACCCCGAGTTCTTCCAGCCACTGTACGGGACTTCTCCCGTGACGTTCCCTGTGCTCCTCCACCTCGCGTTTGGTCTCAGAAATGTGGGTGTGGACGGGGATTTTGAATTCCTTCGCAAGGCGTACTGCTTCCTTCCACACCTCGGGGCCGCAGGTGTACGGGGCATGGGGAGAGATGGCGCAGCGGATGCGCCCTTCGGCTGCGCCGTGCCACTCCCGTACGAAGGACTCCGCCCTCTTGAGCTCGGGTTCGATGCGGTCCGGGGTGGGAGCGATGACGCCGTAGGAGAGGAGGGCCCTGAGGCCCGCTTCCTCCACTGCTCGGCTCACCTCTTCCATAAAGAAGTACATGTCGGCGAAAGCGGTGGTCCCGGTGCGAATCATCTCCGCCAACCCAAGGAGGGAGAACCAGTACACGATTTCCCCGGTGAGCTTCCTTTCGGCGGGCCAGATTTTCTGCTCGAGCCATTCCTGAAGGGGAAGCCCTTCTGCCAGGCCGCGGAAGAGGGTCATGGGGAGGTGGGTATGGGCGTTGACAAACCCAGGAACGAGGAGTTTTCCCTCGCCCGGGACCACCTTGTCGAAATCCCCCCCGGCGCCACCCGGGGCGAAGATGCCGGCGAAGCGTCTCCCCTCCACTACCACGTCGGCCTGGGGGATAACCCCTTCCTCCGGCCGTTTGATCACCGCGGCCCCTTGGATCAAGATGCGCATATCCCTAGAGTATAGCGATGAGTTTTCTCTAAGAAAAATCTGCAGGGCCAACCTTTGTCAGAGCACAGGTACTCTATTGTTCCCTCGCTTGACTTGCGCGTGAAAAGGTGTTATGGTGAGTAACGTTACCAATACAGCGTGTAACCATGAAAGACGTAGCGCGGGAGGCTGGAGTATCAGTAAACACTGTCTCCCGTGTCTTAGCGGGAAAGCCCGATGTCAGCCCCGAAACCCGAGCTCGAGTTTTGGCTGTGGTGGAACGCTTAGGCTACAAACCCAACCGACTGGCCCGGGGTCTTCGCTCCAATAAAACCGGAACTATTGGGGTTATTGTTACCGATATTGCTAACCCATTCTTTGGGGCTTTGGTCAAATAGGGGTGGAGAAAGCTGCGCGGACTCACGATTACAGCATCATTCTCCAAGATACCGATGAAAATTACGATCAAGAAGTTGAAGCTATCAAGGTAATCCTCGCCGAGAGGGTTGACGGGCTTCTCATTACCCCAGTACAGACCAAACGAAAGACCATCGAGGAGCTTAAAAAGACAAAAGTTCCTTTTGTTTTGCTCGGACGTTATTTTTGAAGATTTGGCTACCTGTTATGTAGTGACCGACGACGTGCAGGGAGGCTTTCTCGCCACCGAGCATCTCGTCAAATTAGGCCACCACCATATCGCCATGATCAATGGACCTTTATATGTATCCAGTGCTAAAGACCGTTTTATGGGTTATCGCAAGGCCCTTGAACAATACGGTATCCCATTCCAGAAAAACTTTTCATTCCCGGAGCTGTGACAATGGAAGACGGTTTTATTGCTGCGAAGACTCTCTTCCGCAGAACAAAACCTTCAGCCATCTTTTGTTATTCAGATTTTGTTGCATTCGGAGTTATGCGGGCGATTCGAGAGAAGGGATGGCGTATTCCCACGGATATCGCGGTCATCGGATACGACGATGTGGAATCTGCCACCTGTCTCGAACCCAGCCTCAGCACTGTGAGGATTCCCAAAGAAAAACTAGGTGCCGCCGCATTAGAGCTCCTCGTAGGCCGGTTGAAAGGGGAGGTGTCGGAGGAGACCTCTCTAACGCTGGAGATTGAATTGGTCGCGCGGCAGTCAACCTTAGGAAATGAGGGAGGTGAGAAAAGGGCATAGTTTCTAACTATTCGGTGGCGTAGTTTCTGGGATTTTAAAAAGGAAGTGCGGGCAGGTGAAGACTATAACAAGGGTGTTGCTGGTGTTAGGGTTATTAGCGGCTATTCCCATTTCGGCTGTGGCAGCGAAGAAGGTCACATTGCGTGCCGCCACTTGGGATACCGCGGAAGGTGCACACTGGATCCGTGTAGTCTTCGATAAATTCCAAGAGACCCACCCAGGCATTGAGATCGAGCTTGAATCGATAGCCCAAGGGTACTCCGATTAGATTATTACCCGTATTGCAGGAGGCAATCCGCCGGATACCTTTATGTGGTGGAATTTCTTTGGTAGTTTTGGGTGGTATCGAGCCCCTAGAAGAAGCGATTGATTTCGCGGATATCGAACCTATCCTGATCAGTTGGAACTCTTATAAAGGCCACGTTTATGGTGCACCCACGGACTTTACCACTGGCGTGATCTGGTATAACGAAGATCTCTTCGACCGCTACGGTGTTACATATCCTACCGATGACTGGACTTGGGAAGGGTTCCGTGAAACAGCGAAAAAGCTCACCCAT
>MTNL01000075.1 GCA_002010365.1 Candidatus Acetothermia bacterium JdFR-50
CCCCCGCCGCGAGCAACTCCTTATACTTCTGCACCCGCTCCCCCAGCACTTCCTGGGCGATGATCTCCAAGGCGTGGGAGGGGGCGTCGGGGTTCAGGAGCCAGTGGGCGATCATGGCGTCGAAGGAAATTTCCCGGAGCTCGATCCCGTAATTCGCCAGTACCTCCATGTCGTACTTGAGGTTTTGGCCGATCACGCGGTGTCCCTCGTCCTCCAGGAGCGATTTGAGGGCGGAGAGGACCCGCTCCAGAGAAAGCTGGGTCGGCGCCCCGAGATACCGGTGGGCCACAGGGATGTAGAAGCCCTCATAAGGGGAGACGGCCACAGCGATCCCCACGATCTCCGCCGTGAAAGGATCCCTCCCCGTGGTCTCGAGATCCAGCGCAAACTCCTCGCTCTCCCGGAGCCTTTTCAACAGCCCCTCTAGTTCCCCCTCGGTAAAGATCGCCACATACTCCGGCTTGCGGTCGTCCGCGGTTTCCCGGGCCCGAAGCTCCCGGTAGCGCTCCTCGAGGCCGAGCTCCCGGATGATAGAGAAGAACTCCAGCTCCCCCAGAAAACGCAGGAGCGCCTCCGGGTCCACCGGCTTGGGGACACAATCTTCCAGGGACACATCCAGGGGGACCTCCTTCAGCCGTACCAGGTCCCGGGAAAGGAGCGCCTCCTCGCGGTGGGCCTTGAGGGCCTCGGCCACCCGTTTGTTGGGGATCCGCTCCACCGCCTGGAGCACCGCATCCAGGGATCCGTACTGGCGCAGGAGCTTCCTCGCCGTCTTCTCCCCGACCCCCTTCACCCCGGGGACGTTGTCGATGGAATCCCCCACCAGGGCCAGGAGGTCCACGATCCGCTCGGGGGGGACGCCGTACCGTTCCTCAATCCCCTTTCGGTCCAAAAGCTCCAGGCGGTCGGTGGGGCGGCGGCCGGGCTTTAGGATGAAGACCTTGTCCGAGACGAGTTGTGCCATGTCCTTATCACCAGTCAGGTTCAGGGCGGGGATCCCTTCCCGCTCGGCGAGCTTGGAGAGGGTGGCCATGATGTCGTCGGCCTCGTACCCATCGAGCTCCAGGCGCGCGATCCCGAACGCATCCACCAGCTCCCTCACCACGGGAAGCTGCACCTTCAGGGGGTCGGGCATTTCCTTTCTGGTGGCCTTGTACTCGGCGTAGGCTTCGTGCCGCAGGGTGGGCCCCTTGGCGTCGAAGGCCACGACCACGTACCTTGAAGGGTATTCCCGCAGGACCATGAGGAGCGTCCGGACGAACCCGTATACCGCGTTCACCGGCTTTCCCTTGGAAGTAGTGAGCTCGGGCAGGGCATAGAAAGAGCGGAAGAGGGCCGAGTGGCCGTCGATGAGGAGGAGCCGCTCCGGTACTTCCTTTACGCCTAAAAGCTCGTAGATCGTCATCGCCGCGAAAGGAGGGCGCACACCGCCAGCGCCAGGGCGTCGGCGGCATGGTCCGAGGTCAGCCCCCGGATCCCCAGGAGGTTCTCCACCATCCCCAGGACTTGTTCCTTGGGGGCATCCCCGTAGCCGCAGATGAACTTCTTCACCTGGCGGGGGGAGAAAGAGAGGAACTCCCTCCCGTCGGCGAGGAGGGCCACCACCCCTGCCACCTGGGCGGTAAGCATCCCTGCCGAGACGTTCTTGGCCAGGAACACCTCCTCCACCGCCACCACTTGGGGCTCGTGTTCCTCCACCACCCGCTCCAGGGCAGCGAGGATCTTCCGGAGCCGGGAGGGAAGGGGGACCTTGGCCCGAGTTTTTATCGTCCCCTTGGCGATGAGGCGGAACCTTCCCCCGTATCCCTCCACCACCCCGTATCCCGTGGCGGAGAGCCCCGGATCTACCCCCAGGGCCCTCACCCGGACGTTAGCAGCTCCTTCAACTTCGCCCAGCGGGGATCCACCTCCTTCTCCAGGGCCTTACAGCCCTGCTTGTGGTCCTCCACGTTCAAATTCGCGCCGCAGTGGGGACAGATCCCCTTGCAGTCGGGCTTGCACAGGGGCTTCTTCTCGATGGCGAGCCTAACCCCGTTCTCGATGTAGGGCCTGAGTTCCAAGTACTGCATCCCCGGGGGGACCTCATCGATGGGGACCTCCAGGAACTCGTCCTTGTCGAAATGCTCGAGGATGTCGCTGAGGCAGCGGGAACAGCTCCGGTGGATCTTCCCCCGCACATGGAGGAAGAGGTAAATATGGTCCTCCTGGAAGAACGCGGAGCCACTCGCCTCCACCGGTCCCTCCAGGGCAAGGGTTTCCTCATACCACCGGATACTTTTCAGGTCCTCTTCCCCGGAGAAGAGCACCGGCCTTCCCGGATTGGCCCACACCTGCTTGAGCTCGAGCCTCATGGCGGCCTCCTTCTCCCACGACTCCCGCCGCGGGATCTCCCCGTTAACTTTCCCCCATCCCCCATGGGCGTCAAGGACCCCCGTCCGCGGTGCTCCATACCCCGGTGAACCCCCTGACTATGGAGTACAATGCGGAAGCAAAAGGAGGCGAGATGGTGCTTTGGATCGTTGTCGGGATCGCTGCGATTGTGTTTTTCTGGTTGATCGCCACCTATAACCGCCTGATCCGGCTCTCGGTGCGGGCGGATGAGGCCTGGCGCAACATCGATACCCTTTTGCACCAGCGGGCGGACCTCATCCCAAACTTGGTGGAGACGGTCAAGGGGTACGCCTCCCATGAGCGTGAAATCTTCGAGCGTGTGGCCGAGGCCCGGTCCGCATCGCTGCAGGCCCGGTCGCCTCGGGAACAGGGAGAGGCGGATAATTTCCTTTCCGAAACGTTGAAGTCGCTTTTTGCGGTGGTGGAGAACTACCCCGAACTCAAGGCGAACGAGAACTTCATGGCCCTCCAGCGGAGCCTGGAGGAGCTGGAGGAGAAGATCGCCCGCTCCCGCCGCTACTATAACGCCGTGGTGCGCGACCTCAACACCTCCGTCCGCTCCTTCCCTACCAACGTGGTGGCCGGGCTCTTCCGGATCCGCGAGCGGGAGTTCTACGAGCTTCCCTCCGAAGCGATGCGCGAGCCCCCGAAGGTGAGCTTCTCCGGATGAGGCGCTGGATTCCCTTCGCGGTCCTCCTCATCCTCTGTGCCTCCTCGCTTCTCGGGGAAGAGATCGAGGACTATCGGGTCGCGTTGGACATCGGCTCCGATGCCGTGGTCACGGTTACCGAAGAGATAACAGTTTACTTCGACCTCCCCCGCCACGGGATCATCCGGGAGATCCCCTACTCTTACCGCCTTTCCACCGGGGAGCGGTTTTCCCTACGGATCTCGGTGGATGAGGTGCGGGCCGACGGCTCTTCGATGCCGGTACACATCCGTCGATCCGGCGGGCGCTTGATTCTCAAGATCGGGGACCCGGACCGCTACGTGCGTGGGAAGGTCACATATCTCCTTCGCTACCGCGTGGAGCGGGCCTTGCGGGTCTACGGGGACGAGGTGGAGCTTTACTGGAACGTCATCGGCACGGAATGGACCATGCCCATCGCCCACGTCACGGTGGAGGTGCGCCCGCCAGAGGGGGTGCTCGAGGAGGAGGTCAGGTACGTGGGATACCGGGGAACCTACGGTTCCCGGGAGAGCTTCGAGCTCGTGTTCGCGGACGGGGCGCTGGTGGGGGAATCCGAGGGCCTCCACCCCGGGGAGGGGATCACCGTAGCGGTGCGCTTCCCCAAGGGGTACGTAGCCCTCCCCGGGTTTGGTCGGGAGCTCCTCTGGTTTCTGGCAGACAACGCCTACGCCGGCATCCCCGTCTTCATGCTCCTGGCGATGCTCGGGATCTGGTGGGCCGTAGGCCGTGATCCCCGGAAAGGAACCGTGTCCATAGAATATGCCCCCCCGAAGGGAGTGGGTCCCGCCGCCGCGGGGGTCTTAGTGGACGACCGCTTCGACCCCCGGGACCTCGTGGCTGGGCTCCTCTCTCTGGCGGTGAAGGGGTACGTGAAGATCGCCGAGATCTCCGAAGTGGAAGGCGAGCCGTCAGATTACGAGCTCCGCCGCACGAAAGGCCGGGCCCCCCTCACCCCCTTCGAGGAAAAGCTAATGGAGGCCCTCTTCCAGGGACGCGGGGAGGCCGTGAGGCTCTCGGACCTCAAGTACGAATTCTACGAGGAGGTGCCGGCCCTCGCGGCTAAACTCTACATGGAACTCACCGAGAAGGGCTACTACCCGGCCAACCCCGATCGGGTAAGGAACACCTACCGAGGCCTGGGGGTAGGTATCGCCCTCTTGGGGGTGTTCCTCGGTGTCCTGCAGAATTCCTTGTACCTGGGGCTCGCGGTGGCGGCGGGGGGGATGATCGTGCTCCTCTTCGCCCCCTACATGCCCCGCAAGACCCGCAAGGGGATGGAGGTGCTGCGCCGGGTGCTGGGGCTGGAGGAGTACATCCGGCGGGCCGAGGAGCCGTATCTCGAGTTCGCCGCGGCGGAGCAACACTTTGAGGAACTCCTCCCTTACGCTATGGCTTTCGGGATGGTGGAACGCTGGACCCGGAAGTTCGAGGGGTTGCTTCGGCGGCCACCGGATTGGTACGAGGGCCGGTTCCCCACTTACAGCCCCTATCTCTTCGGGACGCGCCTTTTCATCCTCCAGCGTACGGCCCATGCTGTAGCCACGGCGCGGCCCCGCTCTTCCTCCAGGGGAGGAGGCTGGCGTGGTGGGTCCGGTTTCGGCGGCGGGGGGTTCTCCGGTGGAGGGATGGGCGGAGGCGGCGGGAGCTCATGGTAGGAGAGGGAGATGGAGGTATTCCTCGTAATCGCAGCGTTGGTCGCTTTGTTCCTTTACTGGGAATACCGGCGGGCGGGAAGGAAGCTCAAGGTAGGAGCCGATCGTCTGGAAGAGGCCTGGCGTGAGGCCCAACAGGCCTTTCGGGAACGACTTGAGGTCCTGCGCGAGTTCGCCGAGGCACTAGGGCGAGAGGGACTGGTCCCGGAGGGGCGGTGGGCGATTGAGAGGCTAGTGGCGGAAGGTGCCTTTGGTGAACTGGACGTGGCGAAAATCCACGTGCTCGACGAGAAGATCCGCACCGTGCTTTGGCGCGTCTTTTCCGCCCTTCCGCGGGAGCGCCCACGGCACATACGGGAAGCGCAGAACCGGCTCGCGGAGGCGGCGGAGGAGTACGATATAAAGCGACGCAATTACAACGAGCTTGTGAAGGCATGGAACAATCTCTTGGTACGATTCCCTTACCGCTTCATCGCCGCCCGCCGCAAATACAAAGCCCGGGAGTTCCTCCCTATCCGTTCCGAATGGGAGACGTCTTGATTACGGCCCTGGCCCTTTCGGCGGATCCCGCTCATGAACGGCGACGGGCACCGTATCGGTACCCGCTGCCACCCCAACGCCGCGGTCATTCTAGCGGGATCGTCAAGGTAGGGAGGTCCTGTGGATCGAAATATTCGGGCGGAATATCGGTCTTCTCCCGTTTCAGAATCTCCAATACCGCCACGTTGCCCGTGGAGAGATCCCGGATGGTGAGCTTGTGGGGTATGTAGCCCAGGTCGTCGACGTAGAAATCCTGAGCCTCGATCACCTTCCCGAGCTTTCCCCCGGCGTCGTAGAACTCGGTGCGCAACACGACGAAATGCTCCTTATCCACCCACAGAACCACCTTTGCCCATTCCGTATCGTGGCCCTCCTTGGGGATGAGGGTGATGATATAGGCCGTGGTACCGTCCAGGGTTTCTTCCCCGGCGAGCGCGGGATCGTAGTCATCCCGATACCGGAAGCCCCCGGCGATGTCCTCCCGGGTTATCCCTGAGCCCGAGATGAACTCCTGCTGGCGGGCTTCCTCGGACACCAACTCCTTCACCAACCCCAGGGCCGGCAGGTACAGCCACATCCGAGCGTCCCCTTCCTTCGGGGTCCAAGTGAGGAACATGGTGCCAGCCACGAGCTCAGGCTCGAGGTAAACGATGAGGCTCTTGTCCGGCTGGTCGTCGATGCCCCGGGCGGAATAAACCCGGAAAGCGTAGGTGTTCGTCACGTCACCCTCGGTGATGGTGAACCTCACCGTCACCACCACTTTGCCGGTCTCCGCGCCCATGAAGCCCTTCTCCTCCACCTTGGCGAGGATCTCGTCAGCGCTCAGACCCTGAGCCAGGAGACCGAGTCCCCACAAGGCGACGAAGGATGCCACAAGCAACACACCTTTCCTCATGCTTTCCTCCTTTCGGCTTTATCCTTCTCCCGGGGATTGGCCTTCGCCAATACCAGTCTCGGTCTTCCCCGGTCCCACGTCACGAGATAACGCTGGAAGAGGAATTTCGGCTCCACGAACCCCAGCACCGCCGGGAGCACCAGTAGCGCCCCAGCGGAGCTCGTCACCATGGTGAGGGCCACTAGCCAACCCATGGTGGCCAACGCTCCGAAACGGGAGAGGATCAACACCAGGAATCCGGCCGTCAACGTGAGGGCGTTGTAGAGAATGGCCCTCCCCGCGGTATCGTAGGTAACCCCCAGGGCTTCGGGATGAGGTAGATCCCTCATGCGTTCCCGTCGGTAACGGGTGATGAAGTGCACGGCGTAATCCACCCCGATCCCGATGACCAGGCTTGCGATCATCACCGTAGCCATGTCCAGCTTCGCCCCCGCTATGGCCATGACCCCGAAATTCCCTACCACCGAGACCACCAGGGGGAGCAGTGCGAACGCACCCCCCATGGCGGTGCCCAGGAGGATCGAGACGATGAACCACACCGCCCCGAAGCTCGCGAACAGGCTGACCACTTGGGACTGAACGATTTTGTGGCTGATGCGTACGTAGATGACCAGGGATCCGGTCACATACCCTGTGACACCCTCCGGTGCCCGCTCGTCAATGAAGCGCTCCACGTCCGCCATGAGCTTTTCGTAGGCCGCAGTCCCCACCGACTTCACTCGGGCGGTGAGCTGGGCGGCGGAGAAGTCCCGGGTGGCCATGCTCTTCAGGATCTTCCCCCCGCCCATCTCGTAGAGGAGGAGGAGCTGGGCCACGGCCCGGGGGGAATCGGGGATACGGTAAAAGGCCTCGTCGTCGCCGTGAAGAGTGTAGTTGGTTTCCTTTATGAGGTCCACCAGCGAGGACGTGTACCCCACTATCCCCGAGGCCTCGAGGTGACGTTGAAGCTCGTCGATGAACCACAGGACCACGGGGTCCCTGAGACCATCGCGGCGGCCGGTCTCGATGACCACACTTATGTTTTGACTCCCGCCGAAATGCTCCTCCACGAACTGAAGCCCTCGGATCACGGGGGCCGAGGGGCGGAAGTACTTGGCCATGTCGGACTCCACCTGAAGATGTGGGATTTGGGAGAGAAAGACGGCGAAAAGGAGGAACGCCCCTCCCAGTAGCCAGGCCGCGCGGCGGTGCGCGAAGCGGGCGAGGGCCCGGGGGGCTTTGCGTTGGGAGGCCGTTGCCCCTCCTCGCTTCTTGGGGAGCTTAAGGAGGGAGAGGATAGCGGGTATCAGCGTGAGGGATATGGCGAACGATACGAGAACCCCGAAAGCCGAGAACAAAGCAAATTCCCTTATGGGCTTAAGGAAAGCCGAGATCAGGGTAAGGAAGCCTGCGGCAGTGGTAAGGGCCGAGGCGAACACCGGGTTCGCCATGGCTTCCACCACCTCGGCGATGAGTTCCTGCTTCGGCGTTCCCTCCGCCGCCCGCTCGAAGTAGTGGTTGACCACGTGGATCCCGTACGCCGAGCCCACCGCCACCAAGAGCACCGGGAGGAAGCTCGACACCATGGAGAGCTTCACCCCCAAAAGGGACATAAGCCCCACGGTCCAAATCACGGCCAGGATGACCACGAAAAGGGGGAGGAACATCCCCCTGAGGACGCGGAAGCTCAGGAAAAGCACCCCCAACACCACCAACACCACCACTGGGAAGAGGAACACGAGGTCCCGGTGCATGTACGCGTCCATGTAATGCACGAAGGCGGCGTCCCCGGTGAGGTAGAACTCCTCCGGGCCCCGGTAGCGATCCAGGATACCCTCCACCCGAGTGACGAGCTCAGCCACCTTCGCTTTGTTGCCCTCCGCTTCGGGGTGGACCTTGAGGACGATGAGACAAGCTGAACCGTCCTCCAACACCAAGGAACCCTCGATTCTCCGCTCCCCCAGGAGCCGGTCCACGAAGGCCCGTACATCTGCCTCCGTTTCCGGGGGACGCTGCATGGCAGGACGTACCACTAAGGCCAGTTCCGTCCCCTCCACGATGTCCACGTTGGTGGGGGAGACCACCTCTTCCAGGAGTCCCGCATCCACCAAGGTCTCGAGCTCCGTGGTCAGAGAGTAAAGCTTGCGGACGCTTTCCAGGGTGAAGAGGGTGCCCCCGCGCGGGGCCGCTACACCCACCATGAGCACGGACTGAGAGCCGAAGGTATCCTTGGTCTCCCGGAACTTGGCTACCACCGGATCATCGGCGGGAAGCATCTTCTCCATGTCGGAGAGGAACTGGATGCGGGGCGCGAAGAAGAGGAAGAAGACGGTGATGGCCCCCAGGACGACCAGGGTCCGGATGGGATGCGCAGCCACCGTCTCCGCGAACCGGCGCAACATTTCCCCTCCCCCTATTCGTCCTCGAAGATCCCAAGCTCGGCCAGGCGGAAGGATAAAAGAAGGGGCCAGAGGTCATCGGCCGGCGTGCGGAGTTCCCTTCTCCCTTCGAAAATCTCCCCCACCAAGGTCTTGAGGTTCTCCAGTTCCCGAGCACCTTCCTCTATCTGAACTTGAGATTCGAGGGGCATGCAGAGCCAGATGTACCTTCCCTCCTGTGGAATCACGAAGACGAGATCGAATGGGGCTCCCTCCACCGGCCCCTCCGGAAAGGCGGACACGGCCTTAATGAAGAAGCCACGTTGGGCCAGGATCCTCACCATGGCCTCAAGTCTAAGCGAGATGAGGAAACCCTCCGTTTCGTCAATAATCAAAATCTTTTCCTCGACCTCCTCAGCCACGCCCAGCATAGCACCCCACAGCAGGATCAATCCCACAAGAAACGCTAACTTTCTCATCCCCCTCCTCCTCACAGAGGTTCCGGGGCCAGGGCCCGCCACGCGATCTCGGCGAGCTCCCCAGCTCCACGCTCCTGAATGCGTTGCCCCACCTCGTCCCCCTCCAGCGCTCGGGCGGAGACGGCCTCCACCATCCCGAGGAAGGAGTGGGCGGCGATGACGGGATCGCACCGCCGGATCTGCCCCCGGGCGATGCCCTCTTGGATCAGAGAAGCGATGTAGCTCACGAATTCCTCCCGCATGCCCAGGGCGGCCTTCTTGGCCTGGGGAGAGAGGCCACGAAGACCCTGGGCCAAAGGCCGAAGGGCCGGGCCGCTTTCCAGGAGAAAACGGAAGTGGAGCTCGGCGATACTACGAATCATCTCCGGGACAGGGAGGTTCTCCTCACGTAGTGCCTCAATGGCTCGACGACGCTTTTCATACTCCTCTTTGAGGAGCGCCAGAAGCATCTCCTCTTTGCTCTTGAAGTGGTGGTAGATGGTGCCCAGGGATACCTTGGCCGCGCGGGCGATGGCCCGCATCCCGGTGGCGTGAAATCCGCGTTGAGAGAAAAGCCGCCCCGCGGCCTCTAGGATCCTTCGTTCCGTCGATTTCATCCGGCCTCCCGGTTCTCTATCGAACGTTCGTTCTAATAGTACCACATTCCCGCACAAATAAAAAGGGACCAGGCGGCCCCTCTTGACAGCCTTTGCCCCCGTGAAATTAGGGTGTCCACGTGGTACGGAATTCCACCATTCGCTCCGCGATCGACTGCCCACCCTGAAGGTAGATCACCAACTTGATCGCCTCGGTCCGAGCCGGTGCTGTCCCCGAATAAACGAGCTCGATCGTAGCCGTGCCCGTCCCCGCCCGTTCTATCCGGTACGGGGTGAAGCCAAACCCCGTGTCGTCGGGAAGCACGTAAAGCCCCACGAATACCGGGAAGCCCAGGCTCCCGTTGTAGGAGTAAATCACCTCTATCGTGGCACGGTTCCCCACCTGGGTGATGGAATACCCCAGGATCTTAGCCGCCTCACTCCCTGAAGGGGTCGGTGGTGGGCCGAGTACCGGAATGATGGAGAGGCTCGCCACATAATGTCCCCGTTCGCACACGAACCACACCGTGCCGTCATCGGCCAAAGCGAGATCCACAGGATAGGAGTTTGGAGGCAAGGGATAGAGGGTAAATTCGTTCGCGCTGGGACGCAGAAATCCTACCAGATCTGCTTCACGATCGATGAACCAGATGTGTTCCGGCGGGGCAACGGCGATCTTCAGTGGTTGAACTCCCCCAGGGATGGGCCATAGGTACACATCCCCCGTCACCGGGTCCAGGGAACCGATGGCAGGGGTGGCACGGTCGGTAAACCAAACTTTCCCATCCGGGGCCACCGTAACCCCTAGGACATGCGAGGACGAGGGCAAGGCGTAATAGCCCACCGCGCTGGAGGAAGGGTCCAGAGAGCCCAGCTCTCCCGCAGCGGTGGTGAACCAAACCGCACCGCTGGCTGTGGCCAGTGCTAGGTCTTCCACGTAGGTCACCGTGAAGCCCGTGACCGACCACTCTGTTATGGGCCCCGTACTCGATGAAGGGACGAGAACCAAGGGCGGAGGCAACATGGGATTTCCCGGGGAAAGCCGGGGTTGCACCGAGACAACCCTTGGGGTTATCCGCTGGCGTTGGGGCGCGATGGTGTGCTTCTGGGGATAGTAAAGGGGCAACGTCACAGGGATCTGTGAGGGGGACAAAAACCCCACTTTGCCAGCTGTTCGCTCTACAAACCACAAATTTATTTGACCAGGTCCCGAGGGGGCGGGGGTCAAATCTATAGGCCAGGCCCCTGCCGTGGGCACTTGCCATCGGGCTTGCCCGCTTGTGAATACCAGATACCCTATCACATCCTCAAGGGGGAGCGTGTAGACTACAGTATCGTTCAAGTGCGCAAAAATACTGCCCGGCTTTCCCTCGATATCTCGTTCGGCGAGCTCGTTGTTGGACGGATCTAGCCTCCCGATTTTTTGCGCATTGAATTCAGCGATGTAAATCCTCCCGTCCGGAGAAATGGCCAGTCCCACGGGCTGGGCGTTGGGGGTGGGAAGCTGCCAGATGAGGAGCTCCGCGTCCTGTCCAAAGCCCCCAGATGCAAGGATGGCTAGCCCAAAAGAAACCAATGCAAACTTGACAACCTTCCGCATCGTACACCACCTTCTTTTCAGATAAAAACCTCCAATTTTGGCACCAAAAACCAAACGGAACGCGGTACGGCCCCGAGTCACGCCTTTCCATTCCGGCGGATAAAAGCAGGAACGTCCAAGCTATCGCTGGTAAGTTCCTTTCGGATCTTTTCCAGAATCGCTTCCTCGCCGGGGCTCGTAATCCCCTCCTCCAACTCCGGAGTGGGGGAAAAACCGGTGGCCACCACCGTGACCCGGACCTTCTTCATCCCGTCCTTGATAACAGCACCCATGTAAATATCGGCTTTGTCGGTCAAAGCCTCTTGAACCACCTGAGCAGCTTCGTTTACCTCCTCCAAGGTGAGGTCCTCACCGCCCATGATGTTGATGATGGCCTTCTTGGCCCCCCTCATGGAACAGTCCAAAAGCGGTGAGGTCACGGCCTTGCGGGCGGCATCCCGCGTGCGGTTTTCTCCCTCCGACTCCCCGATCCCCATGAGGGCCGTGCCCGCATCACGCAGCACCGCCTCCACGTCAGCAAAATCCAGGTTGATCAGCCCGGGCACGGTGATGAGCTCGGTGATCCCCTGGACTCCCTGCTTCAGCACCTCGTCGGCCAGCTCGAAGGCCCGGGTAAGGGGCATATCGGGAGGGGCGATCTTGAGGAGCTTGTCGTTGGCGACAGTGATAAGGGCGTCCACATGTTGGCTCAAGAGGTTAATGCCCTCCTCAGCCCGCTTCGCCCTAGGTATTCCCTCGAAAGAAAAGGGCCGGGTGACGATGGAGACGGTTAGTACACCCAACTCCTTGGCTGCCCGGGCGATCACCGGGCTCGCCCCCGTCCCGGTTCCCCCGCCCATCCCCGCAGTGATGAAGACCATGTCGTATCCTTGAAGCAGGTCGACGATCTCGTCCAGGGATTCCTCGGCCGCCTTGCGCCCGATCTCGGGGTTCCCTCCTGCCCCCAAGCCCCGGGTAAGATTTCTGCCAATCTGGAGGTGACGGTGAGCCTGGACGGTCTGGAGGACCTGGGCGTCGGTGTTCACCGCTACGAACTCCACCCCCTGGATCCCGGCCTGCATCATGCGGTTCACGGCGTTTCCGCCGCCACCGCCCACCCCGATTACCACGATCCGCGCCGGAGCCATCGGCTGGATGTTCTCCATCCGTCCTCNCCCCCCCCACAAAATGGCTCGGAGCCACTCCAGCACCGTGTTGAACCATCCGCCCCGGCTCTCCTGGGGCTCGAGCTTCTTGAACTCCACCGCGTACTTGAGGAGGCCAATGGCGGTGGCGTACACGGGCGACTCCACGATGTCCCGCAAGCCGTGGATCCCTTGGGGGATCTGACCGCGGCGGGCGGGAAGCCCGTAGCGCGCCTGGGCGAACTCCACGATCCCGTCCAGAAGGGCTGTACCCCCAGTGATCACAAGCCCACCCGGGACGATGTCCTTGTAACCAGCGTTCTCCACCTCCTCCATGGCCAGATCCAGGATCTCTTCCACCCGCGCTTCGATGATCTTGGCCAGGCGCTTGCGGGAGACGAGCTTTGTACCATCTCCCCCGATGGTGGCGATCTCGATTTTCTCGTTATCGTCCACGGAATCTACGAGACAGGTTCCGTACTCCTTCTTTATCCTCTCCGCCTCCTCAATGGGGGTCTGGAGACCCACGGTGATGTCATTGGTGATGTGCTGGCCCGCAACGGGGATGACCTTGGAGAACCAGATATCGCCCCCCTTGTAGATGGAGATATCGGTGGTGCCACCCCCTATGTCCAAAAGCACCACCCCGAGCTCCTTTTCCGCCGAGGAAAGGACGGCCAAGGATGATGCCAGCGGCTGCAACACGATTTGCT
The DNA here is from genome assembly GCA_002010365.1 of Candidatus Acetothermia bacterium JdFR-50. Taxonomy (GTDB): domain Bacteria; phylum Bipolaricaulota; class Bipolaricaulia; order Bipolaricaulales; family Bipolaricaulaceae; genus UBA3571. Next base: position 13,018 of record MTNL01000075.1, read on the forward strand.
GCACGTCTATGCGCAAGTACTTTATACAACGCACGAGGTTGCGCACCGCGGTGACGGAGCCCAGGACCAAGTGCACATCGGCCTCCAAGCGCGTCCCCGTCATCCCCTCGGGATCCGTGATCCCTTCCTGACCATCGACCTTGTATTGGCGAGGGATGACATGGATCAACTGCATGTCGGGAGGGACGGGCACCGCCTTCGCGGCGTCGATCACCCGCCGGATATCGCTACGTTTTATGACTCGCCCCGGGTGGGTGATGGCCACGGTGCCGGTAGTGTTGATGGAGCGGATGTGTTGGCCAGCGATACCCACATAGACGGAACGGATCTTGACGTCGGCCATGTTCTCGGCCTCCTCGACGGCCTTTCGAATGGATTGGATGGTACGTCCGATGTCCACCACAACGCCCTTATCCAACCCCCGGGACGGAGCGGTACCCATCCCGATGATCTCGATTTCCGAGTCCACCACATTGGCCACCAAACAAGCCACCTTGGTGGTTCCCACATCCAGGCCCACCACGATCCTCTCCCTGCCACGACGCCGGCGCCTAGCCACTCTCTCGCCCCCCCTCGACAAGCGGTTTTAATACACAGCCGTCCCCGAGACGGCAATCGATGGTCTTGAAACCGGAAAGGTCGATTTTATAGAGGAGCTCCTCCAATTTGGGAAGAAGTGAATACAGCGCGGAGAGGGAACCCACCTTGACCACAGGATAGGTGCCTGCAGGGGGATAAAGGGTCACATCCTCAGGATCGCTCACATCAATCCGCGGAAAAACTTCCACACAGCGGGGAAAACCGGCGTAAAACACGAGGAGCTCCGCGATCCACTGGGGAACATGGCCGCCCGTGAACGATGGGGACAAACCTACAAGGGTTGGGGACCCCTCAGGAGCTGCCCCCAAAACGACACCCTCTGCGTCCACCCAGTATCCGTTGCCCCCCGAGTCCTCTACCCTTCCCACCGGCTTCCTCTCCTCGATGTAGATCTCTACAATCCCCTTCAGCAGATTGATCTTTAT
>MTNL01000057.1 GCA_002010365.1 Candidatus Acetothermia bacterium JdFR-50
CCTGATCTGCTCACCGCCGAACTCGAACCGGAGATCCAGGCACGTTTGAGCCGGGTTCTCCTTTGGGACATCAACTTTTCCGATGAGAAAAAAGCCTTGGAGGAAGCGTGGCGTAAGTTCATTATCTTGCCCCGTCTCGAGCGACGTATAGCCGCCCTGCGGGAGGAGCTTGAGGAAGCGGAGAAGCGAGGCGTCAAGGAGTCCCTGGAGAGACTTCAGCGGGAGTACGTGGAGCTTTGTCGCAGCCGGGCCCAAGTGTTGAAGGGGGAATATGAAAAGCAAAGGTAAGCATGTGTTCTCGGACCTACCGGATCCGTGGGAGGGGAACAGCAACGTTCCTCTCGAGGAGCCCGAGGAGACCACCGCGGTGGAGGAGGTCGAGGAAACGCCATCCCGTTCCCGGGAAGATCCCATCCGCACCTATCTGAAAGAGATCGGTCGTGTCCCGCTCCTGACTAAGGAAGAGGAGGTGGCCCTAGCGAAGGCCATGGAGGAAGGGAAGCTCGCCGCCCAGCGGCTTAAGGAAGAAGGGGACCAGCTCCCGCCCGAGGAGCGGGCCGAACTCGAGCGTAAGGTGAAGGAAGGAGAAGCGGCCAGGAAGAAATTGATCGAATCCAACTTGAGGCTCGTGGTCTCGGTGGCGAAGCGTTACATGCACCACGGCCTTTCCCTCCTGGACCTGATCCAAGAGGGAAACATCGGCCTCATGCGGGCGGTGGAAAAGTTCGACTGGCGCAAGGGCTACAAGTTTTCCACCTACGCTACGTGGTGGATCCGCCAGGCCATTACCCGAGCGTTGGCCGACCAAACCCGCACCATCCGCGTACCCACTCACGCCGCCGAGACCCTCCAGGATCTTTCCGAAGCCAGGCGAGAACATATCCAGCGCTACGGCACCGCCCCTACCTACGAGGAGCTCTCCGAGACCCTGGGGATTCCCGTGGATAAGATAAAAAGGATCGAGCAAGTGGCTCGCTACACCTCTTCCCTGGAGCGCCCTCTCTCCGAAGACGAGGACGAGACCCTGGGCGACCTCATTGCCGACAGCTCGGTCCCCTCACCTTCAAAGGAAGCGATCAGGGAAAAACTCCGGGAGGAGCTCCTCAAGGCAATCCAGGAGCTGGATCCGCGGGAACGGGAGATCCTGGAGCTCCGTTACGGCCTGCGCGACGGCCATCCCCGCACCCTGAAGGAGGTGGCGGCCATGTTCGACGTCACCCGCGAGCGGATCCGCCAAATAGAGCTCCGGGCGTTGGAGAAGCTGAAGCACCCCTCCCGCAGAGCAGCCCTCAAGCGCTACCGAGACCTGCTGCTTTCCGAAGAGTGAGGATCCCCCTGATCATCGGGCCCACCGCCGTAGGGAAGTCGGAGATCGCGGTGGAGCTCGCGGAGCTTATCGGGGGGGAGATCATTTCCGCCGATGCTCGAGCAGTGTATCACGATCTCGAGGTGGGCACCGCTAAACCTTCACATGAGCTACGCCAGCGCGTTCCCCATCATCTCCTGGACTTCGTACCGTGGTGGGACCGCTACGATGCGGTGCGATTCCGACGGGACTGCGAGCGAACCGTGCAGGAGATACTGGGGCGAGGGAAGATCCCGGTGATCGTGGGCGGAAGCACCCTGTACGTGCGAGCCCTCACCGTGGGACTCTTCGAGGGTCCCGGGGCTGATCCACGGGTTCGGGCCGAGCTGGCGAAGCGCCCCACCGATGAGCTTTACCGGAAGCTCGAGCAGGTGGATCCCGCAGCGGCGGAGAGGATCTGCCCCAACGATCGCGTGCGCATTATCCGAGCCCTGGAGGTATTCCACCTCACGGGAAAGCCCATCTCATATTTTTGGGGAAAAGAGCGGCCGTTCCCCTGGCCCCTCCTCGTGGTGGGGATCACCATGGACCGGGAGGAGCTCTACCGGCGGATCGCGGCCCGGGTGGAGGAGATGTTCTCCAGGGGCCTGCTGACCGAGGCCCTGATGCTCTTTGGAACCAAGCTTCCCTCGGACGCGCCCATACTGCGGACGATCGGGTACGAGGAGCTCTTCGATCACCTACGGGGAAAGATCCCCCTGGAGGCTGCCAGGCGTCGGATCGTGGCGAATACCAAGGCCTACGCGCGCCGCCAGCTCACCTGGTTCCGACGCGAGCCGGGGATCGTGTGGATCGATCGCGGAGAAAGAACGTCACGGCAGGTGGCGGAAGAGATCCTCCGATTGTATGAAAGCCGTTAGGTACGTTCCTCTAACGGCTTTGAGATCCTCCACTTGGCTTGATTGTTAGACCTCCCTACAATGGATCTCGCGATGCAGCCCGTCTTTTCGGCGGAAGCGATAAGAGTCTTGGATCGCGAGAGTGAGCGTCATGGGGTGGAGCGGATCCTCCTCATGGAGTCCGCCGCCCGAGGTGGGGCGGAGTACCTCCAGCGCACCCTGGGTCGTCCTCTCCGCCGATACGTCTTCGCCGTGTGTGGCAAGGGGGGAAACGGCGGGGATGCCCTGGGGATCGCCCGGTGGCTCGGCCTGTGGGGAGCTGAAGTATTGGCGGTAGTCTTGGGGGAGCCCGCCGACGCGGCCGCTGTCCAAGCCAGGGCATTCGCGGCCTGTTTCCCCGGGCGCCTCTTCCGGGTGCGCTCATCCCGCGACCTGGACAAGTTCCGAGACGCCCTGATCAGAGCGGATCTCGTCATCGACGGGCTATTGGGAGTGGGGATTAAGGGTTCCGCCCGGGGACTCGCCGCCAAGGCCATAGAGCTCATCAACGAATCGTTGGGTTTGGTAGTGGCAGTGGATGTACCCTCGGGACTGGACGCCAACTCGGGCGAGATTCCCGGCCCCGCGGTTGAAGCGGACATCACCCTGGCCATGGGGGCACTCAAGCCGTGCCACCTCCTCCCACCGGCGGCCCGAAACTGTGGCGAGGTGGAGGTGATCGACGTGGCCTACCCCCAGGCCGCGTGGGACGCGGTGGAGCCGGTGGCGGAGGTGATATCGGAGGCTTTCTGTGCTGCGGCCCTGCCCTATCGCGATCCCTTCGGCCACAAGGGCACATTCGGCAGGGTGCTGGTGGTGGGGGGATCGGTGGGGATGGCCGGGGCGGCGGCGTTGGCGGCGGAAGCGGCGTNCCGCACCGGGGCAGGACTGGTACACATCGCCTGCCCCGAGCCCCTCTACTCGGTACTCGAGGGAAGCGTCACCGAAGCCCTGGTCCATCCCTTCCCCGCCACGAAGGGCGGAATTTTCTCCAAGGAGGCAGTTAAGGGGATCCTTAAACTCGCGGCCGACATGGACGTGGTGATCTGCGGACCCGGACTGGGCAAGGGAGCCGGGCCCAGTGTGCTGGTCGAGGCACTATTGGAGGAAGTGCCCAAGCTCCTCTTGGATGCCGATGGGTTGAACGCTTTGGCCGGCCGAATCGAGATCTTGAAACGCGCCACGCGCCAGACATCACACATCACACCGATACTGACACCACATCCAGGGGAGTTCGTGCGCTTGGCAGGGGGCGCGGTGGATAAGGTGGTGGCCTACAAGATCGAGCGGGCACGCGCTGCGGCCCGAAACTGGGATGCGGTGATCGTGCTGAAGGGTCCCCCCACGGCCATCGCCACCCCGAACGGTGACGTTTACCTGCATGTGGGGGGAAACACCGCCCTGGCCCACGGGGGCTCCGGGGACGTCCTCTCGGGAGTAATCGGCGGTATCTGGGCCGGGGGAGCGGAGGCCTTGGAGGCAGCGTGTGTAGGCGTGTACGTCCATGCACGGGCAGGCGAGGAACTGGTAAAAGAGGGAGCGGAGCGGGGTATCCTCCCTGGCGATCTCCTCGGCGCCATCCCGGCGGTCCTCAAGCGTTTGGAATCCCCTGGCTGAGAGTTAACTCATGCGGCTTTTTGACACCCACGCCCACCTGGACTTTCCTCAGTTCGACCCTGACAGGAACCGTCTGATCGAGAAGCTCGCGCGGCAGGGGATCCGCGTGGTCAACGTGGGGGTGGACCTCGATACCTCCCGGGCCTCCCTGGGGCTCGCGCGGAAGCATCACCACATCTACGCCGCCTGCGGCGTACATCCTCATGAGGCCAAGGATTTCAGCGAGGACACGCTGCGAAAGTTAGCGGCGCTATTGGACCAAGGGGCGGTGGCAGTGGGGGAGTGCGGTCTGGACTACTACCGGGACCTATCGCCGCGGGACGACCAGCGGCGGGCTTTCCGGGCCCAGCTCGAGCTCGCGAAGGAAAAGGGGCTTCCGGTGATCGTACACCTCCGAGGCGAGGCTCGAGATGAGCTCTTGGAGATTTTGCACGAGGTGAACCCCGGCCGGGGGGTGATCCACGCCTTCTCCACGGTCCACGGCCCCCCGCGGGACTTCCTGGATCTTGGGTTCCACATCGGGATCGGCGGCCCGGTGACCTATAGGAAAAACGCGGCCCTGCGGGCCCTCCTCCGGGAGATCCCCCTGGAGCGGCTGTTGGTGGAGACCGATTCCCCGTATCTCCCCCCCGAGCCCCATCGGGGGAAGCGTAACGACCCGGCGAAGGTGCGGTTGATGGTGGAGAGGATCGCGGGGGTATTGCGGCTCCCGCCCCGGGACGTCGCCGAGCTCACCTTCCGCAACGCCTGCGCGTTGTTCCGAATCGGCGCCTGACCCGCGGCACAAGGAAAAAGGGGCCGGGAGAGCCCGGCCCCTTGCACATCCGCGTCCCGATCAGAAGACCCAGGGGCCGTCCAGGGCGTCCCACCAGTCGGCTTGATCCTTCAGCTCGACGAACGCACCGGCGGCCACCGTGTAGGGGCCGTAGACCTCGGTGATCCCGTTCTGGACGATGGTGACGGTGACCACCGTATCGGCGGTCGAATTTGTGGCGTCTATGGCGATGGGGTACTCGTCGTAACCCCAATGGGGGAAGGCCAGGGTGTAGGTCTCGCTGCCGTCCCCGTCGGCGCCGTCATCGTCGCTGGTGAACGTGCCCCAGTCGGCCCCGGTCTTGGCCGTGTGCCATACGTACACGTCGTTTACGAGGTCATATTCGTAGATGGCCAGGTCCACGTCCCCGGCGCCGGTCCAGTCGATCCGCACCTGGAGCTCGGTGTTCAGGGGGATGATCTCCGAACTCCACCAGGACTCGCCGGGCCCCAGCGTGATATCGGTCCGGACGGCGGTGACCCGGTTGGCGGTCCGCTGCCCGAACAGGACGGCGTCGTCCCCGCCCACCACCACGTCGTAGGTTCCCGGCTCGATCCAGGGGAAGAGGGCCACGCCCCAGTCACCGGTATTGGGCTCGAACGGGAACCACAGTGTCCACCAGCCCGCGAGGTCGGTCTGGGCCCAGGAGCGGATCTCCCCGTCCTGGAACAGGATCACGTCCACATAGGGTATGCCGAACCACCATCCCCCATAGAGCTCGTAGGAGCTCTCGAAGGGGGTGTAGACGAAGAGGGTGGAGCCGTCCCCAGGTACCGGGGCGGTCACCGCGGCGGCCGCGTCGATCCGCCCGTGGCCGGAGTGGACGTCGAAGCCCGATTCCTCGATGTCCACGGCGGTGTCCTCGATCATCTTCCGGATTTGGTACGGGGTGGCCCCGGGGTGGAGCTCGAGGAGCATGGCGACCAGGGCCGAGACGAACGGCGTCGCCATGGAGGTCCCGCCCCAGTAGTCGTAGAGGAGCGGATCGCCGGTGCCGGCCTGGACGTAGGTGGTGGGGACGCAGGAGAGGATCCCCTCTCCGGGGGCGCCTACCGACAGCCACCCCCCGATCTGGGAGAAATCGGTCCGGGTGTCGCGCGGGGTGGTGGCCCCCACAGCGATCACCCCGGGGTAGGCGGAGGGGAAGTGGATCAAGGCCTCGCCGTCGTTCCCCGCGGCGCACACCGGGACCGCGCCGAAGGCCAAGGCGTAGTCGAAGGCGGCCTTGAGGATCTGGGAGTACACGTAGCCGCCCCAGGAGTTGTTGAGGACCCGCGCCCCCTCGTCCACCGCCCAGACGATGCCCTCGGCGGCGTCAAACGCCCCCACGTAGTCCGGGTTGAAGATCACGATGGGCAGGATCTGGACGTCCGGGGCTAGCCCCACGATCCCCTTTCCATCGTCGTTGGCAGCGATGATCCCCGCCACGTGGGTCCCGTGGCCCACGGTGTCAGAGTTCACCCCGGCGGGTATCACCGTATCGGTCGCGGGGTCGTAGCCCACGGTCACCTTCCCCTGAAGGTCGGGGTGGGTCCCGTCCACCCCGGTGTCGATCACCGCCACGATGACCCCATCGCCGGTGGCGTGGGCCCAAGCGTCCTCGGCCCCCACCACGTCCAGCCCCCACTGGTAGGGCCGCAGGTCCGCGTCCGGATCGTAGACCGCGGGCTCCACCGACTTGAGGTAGGCGTCCTGCCCCGTGGGCTCGGGGTCGATGAGCTCGTAGACGTAGTTGGGCTCAGCGAAGGCGATCCCCCGCAACGGATCGTCCCGGTCGCGCCACCGCAGGAGGATGGTCCCCAGGGCCTCGGCCACCGAGGTCCCCCCGGGGAGCTCCAGCAGGGCCGCGGTGAGCTCCCCCATCGTGAACTGGTCCCGCACCGTCCCACCGACCAGGGAAAGGACGGCGGAGAAGGCGGCCTCATCGGTATAGCCCACCACGATCTCGCCGGGGATGTGCTCCCCCCGCACCAACGCCTGCCCGATGACCTCGGGATCCACCGTGGGCTGGAACGTGGGATCTCCGGGGACCGCGGGTATGGGCGTTCTCGCCTCCGGCGCCCGAGGCGCCCATAGCCCCGTGCACCCCGTGAGGAGGAGGGCAAATCCCACAAATCCCAACGCCAAGTATGTTATCTTCCTTTTCATCGCTCACCTCCTCATTCTCCCCAGTCCCCGGTGGTGAAGGTGAACAGGTCCGTGGCGGGGAGCACGGGGACTTCCGGTACCGGGACACCCGTTATCGACCACCCGTCCTGGATGGCCACGGACACCGCGGTGGGAGCGTCGAAGTCATCGTAGGCGATGGCCACGCCGATGTACCACTGGTACACCCGGTGCGGTTGGAGCCGCTCGTAGGGGGTCTCCGGTACCCCGGTGAACTGGTACTCGGTCTCGTTGAGCAGTAAGTCCGCGAGGTACCACCCGCCGAGCGCGAGGTCGAACAGGGCCCACACGTAGAGCTGGTCGCTTCCCACGATCCGGGTCGGCTCCCAACGGAACGTTGGGGTGAGGGAGACGCCGGTGGCCCCGTCCGCCGGCTCCAGGAGACGCACGTCCCAGATCCCCAATGGGGTGGTGGAGGCCTCCACGGGAGCGGACTCGGTGGTGCCAACGAACGCCCGCACCTGGTAGCTCACCTCCACCCCCTCTTGGAGATCGGGAGAGCTATCCCGGAACCGGTAGTAGCGGAAAAACAGGAGGCCACCCTGCTCCTCCCATACCCCGTCGCCGGAGGCGATGGTCCCGATCAGGGTGTAATCGGCCTCACCGGCGAGTCTCCGATAAACGCGGTAATTGACCACGTAGCCGCCGCCTATCACCCAGTCGTCCGGGGAGGCGTCCCAGGTGAGTTCCACGTACAGGTTCCCACCCTCGGGAGCCGCTTGGATCTTCAGCTCCCCTGCGCCCGACGGCACCGTGAATCCTTCCCCGTAAAAGGCCACCTTCTTCCCCAACGTCACCGCCAGAGCCGAGAGATCCTGTGGAGGGTCCAGCACGTCCGGTGTGGGCGGCTCCTCTGGCTCGATGTAGACCCTAAACAGGAGATGGGTCCGGTTCTCGTTCATGTCGTAGACCACCACCTCGAACGTGGTCCAGCCCTCCACGGGGTACCAGTAGGGGTTGAGCACTGCATCCCCGGTGGTATAGGTGGAGTAGAACGCCTCCCGCATGCCGGTGGTGAACCCCGCCCCGGGCGTCTTTCCCAACGCCGCGTAGATGATGGAGATGTCGTTGGGACCCTGGGCGTCAACCCGGTAGTCGAGGCCGTCGGCCAGCTGATCAGCCGTGAGCATGATCTCATCCCCGGGCGTGACGACCTGGCCCTCGATGGTCACCGTCACCTCCGGAGGTTCCAGGGGCCAATCGGGGTTGAACACCGGCTTTTCGATCACGTCCACCCGGGCGGTGCTGGCCACCACCACCCCCTCAACTTTAGAGGTGGCATAGCCCTCCTTTTCTACCACCACTGTGTACGTCCCCGCGGGAACCACCAGCTCATACCAGCCGTCCGCGTCCGTCAGTGCGGTGGGGCTGAAGTAGTCGGTCCCCACCCAATAACTCGGCTTGCCGTCCTCTCCCAGGGGGTAAGCTATCACCCGCGCGCCCACCACTGGGGAACCCGCCCCAGCGTCCACCACGTATCCCACGATCTTCCCCGTGGGCCGGGCAGGGATGAAGAAGCATCCCGCGAGGATCAACGTGCCAATCCCTGACAAAGCCACTATCACATATTTAGCCCACTTCATCTCCTACCCCCTTTTAGAACTCGAACTCCCAGCCCAGATCGAGACTGGGCCCGTCCGGGATCGCGATCTCAAAGGACACGGTAACGGAAAAGTTTGCCATCAACGGCAACGTGTTCTCTATGACAAGGCGTGAGACCCCGAACAAGGGCCCGGTGGTATCTTGGAAGAACACAGTGATCCCGAGGTCCCACGTCTCTCCACAGCACGCGGGACCGCAGACCGTAAGCTTCACGTACTCGAACTCTCCCTCCGCGAAGACGTCGCCGATGATCTCCTCTAACGCCGCCACGTCGAATGCCGTGAGGAATTCCAACCCGTAGCATTCGCCCAATTTACAGGAGATCCCGAACCCGTAAAGCTCCCACCCATCAAGGACGTTGTGGTCAAACTGCAGATCTCCATATACCGTCACACATGCGTCCACACCTTCCCAGCTCACTTTCGGGGTAACCCGCTTGTAATCCGTGCCGAACTCCACCTCGATCCCGAAGGAAATCCCACAGCACAAGGAGAACAGGTCATCCAGAGCGAACCTCACGTAATCGAAGCCGGAGGTTTTGGTGAAGGCGAACGCGAAGTCCAACGTGATGCCACAACATAGGAAAGCCAGATCCTCCACCGATAGCTTAAAGTACGTAAACTCCAGCCCGCCGGGGAAGGGGTCCACTTCGTATGCTTTGGTGAAGGTTCCGGCTCCAGTATAAGTGATCGTAAACGGGGCGCTCAGATCGGTGAGGCGGGCACCAAATCCCGCTTCCAGCGAAACGCTACCGCCATCCACCTCCGTTTTCACCGTGGTTACCGTGCCTCCTGAAGGTCCGCCGGAAAAGTAAATTCCCGACACATCGGGTCCCACATATGCGGAATGCAAAGCCACATCGAAGCCAGCAATGCTGAAAGAGGCCGTGCTTTGGGCGTAAAGGAAAACGGGACCTTTGGGACCGAAAAGGGAGAGGAATTCCACGTTGACGGGCCCCAGCGACCCCTTGGCGCCAAACTCCTGCCACACCCATCCGTCCGTCCCGAAGAAATCGCTGATGGAGGAGATTTTCCAACCTTCCGTTATGGAATACGAAAGCTCCAATGTAGTGCAGTTGAATCCCACTGTCGGGATTAAGGAAATCTTCCCAGACCATGTTCCCCCGATGGTTTGTCCCCAAGCTATGTAGGGGACCAAAGCAGCGAGAAGAAACCAGGGGATTTTGCGAACCATACAACCTCCTTCCCGTGAAGACTTCTGGGCTCGATGGTCCTCTATTTCCAACATCCCACCCCCTTTAGACCGATCTTTAGGGACACTTTTCCTCTAGTCTAGGGCAAAAGTTCCTTTCCAGTCAAGTGTTGCAGGTGAGTTGGATCACAGGAGCTCAACCTGGTTGCTTTACCCTCGTCTCACTCGTTATGGGGAATCTTGAGGGTGCTTCCGCCGATGAACTCCCGCACCAAATGGTCCCCGGGGATCAAGTCATGATCCTGGACTTCCCACATGGTGAGCCCTTCGACGGAAGAGAGGAGTTCGCTCACCCGCTGATATCGGATCCGGGCGTCCAAAAATGCCTCGTAAGGCGCAAGCTCCTCCGGCTTGGGCCAGATCCCATCAGGTACGAAGAAGGGCTTAAGCACCGGAAGATCGAAGGGCATCCCCCCGTTTATTATGTGGTCTGCAAGCCCCATAAGAGGAATGATGGAGAAGAGCTCGCCCGCCCGCACGTAGTGCCAGTGGAGCAGGGTCTGCAGGGGTGGATGGTTGCGGTGCTTCGCATCCCGCAGCATCCGACGCAAGAGCCTCACGTCAGTGAATTGGGTCAGGCGGCCGCTGGACCCGTCCCCTTCGTACATCATGTTGCAGGCTTCGATGTAGATCCTGAACATAACTTCTCGGCCGATTCCTTCGGTGAGTGGGGGATAAAAACCGTGGAGGCAATCAAGAAGCAGTATCTGGCCCCGCTCTAGCTTCACCCGCTTTGTCCCCACGTGCTCCCCTACCTTGAAGTCATATATGGGTTTCTCGATAGTTTTTCCCTCCAGAAGGAGCTTTAAATGCTTGTTGATGAGCTGGATGTCCAGGGCTTCGGGGGTCTCAAAGTTGCGATCGTTGATCCAGTCGGTGGGATGTTCCACCAATGGCCAGAAATAATCGTCCAAGTTCAGCATCAAAAACCGCAGTCCCTCTCGCTCGAGCCGTTGGGTGAGCTTGACCGTGGTGGTGGTCTTCCCCGAGGAGGAGGGACCGGAGATCCAGATCATCTTGATACCATCACCCTGCTCGATCCGCTCGAGGACCTTTCGTGCGGCCTCGTCCAGGGAACGCTCATAGACTTCGGTGGCTTCCTCGATGAGCCGTTGCACCCTGCCGGAGCGGACGATCTCGTTTAACCCCTCTACGGTGTCACAGCCGTGGGCTCGGTTCCAAGCTAGGATCTCCTCGTGAAAGTGAGTAGGGTAGCCATTCCCCACGAATTGGTCCATGGTGATGGCTCCGGCCCTCACCCAATGTTTTCCCCACCTCCAACACTCGTAAGCGTCGGCCACGGTCACGAACCCATAGCTGCGCAGGACGTGGATCACCGTGTCCTGGATCTCCTCGATGGTGGGAGGAAAGTTAGCGATCCAATGACGAGGATCGCGGTTCAGCACGATAACCACGATATCCGAAAGGAAACGAGCAATCTCCTCATCGCTCCCGTAAGCGTCAAACAGGCGATCGTTGACCCCTGGGAGATAATCCAGCGAGAACCCCCCTACTGATCTGGCCGCCCGCAGGATAGCGGAATAGATCCGTCCTTGGTCGAACGGGACCAGGGAGCGATCGCGCTTTTGTACCTTTCGGATCCGATTCTGAACGGCCATCTCATCGTGATTATATAGTTTCCATCCGCTTTACGTCCAATGTCCCCCCCGCATAATGGACAATTGAGTAAGATTTAAGTGGAAAGGAGGCTCCATGGAAGTCAGGGTAAGTTGGCATGAGGGAATGCGCTTCGTGGGAATAGGTCCCTCAAAACACGCCGTGGTGATGGATACCGACGCGGTAGGAGGAGAGGGTTCCGGTGCACGGCCGGTGGAGCTCATGCTCATGGCTCTGGGCGGTTGTACCGCCATGGACGCCGTGGCCATTTTAAACAAGATGAGGACGCCCCCCAGAAAACTCGAGATCCTTATTCAAGCCGACCGCAACGAAGAACATCCCCGTTTTGTGCGGAAAATACACCTTACCTACCGCGCTTGGGGGGTGCCACGAGAAAACCTCGAACGCGCGGCTCAGTTATCCCAGGAACGCTATTGCTCGGTATCCCATTCGCTAAAGGCCGAGCTCACCTATTCCGTTGAGGCCCTGGACTGAAGGGGAGGAAGCATGCTTTTCCGTGAAGCTCCGGTTTTTTTCTTTGCCGAACGAGGCGGACGATATCGTAAGATTGGATAATTTCAGGGGTCGGTATCTCGTATTTTATTTTTAGCCCCGGGCCATGACCCAGGGCTGTACCCGTGAAGACCAGGATTTCACGCGGCGCCTACCGGATTTCGCGGCGCTCCGCGCCAAAGTAGCGGGGATCTCCCCCGATCCGCCAGAGAGGCTCGCCAAGTTCCGAGAGAGATATGGCCTTCGGATAACACTCCTAGCGGATCCAGAGCTGGAGCCCGCGGCCGCTTATGGAGCGGTAAAGGACGGAAAGACCCTCCGTTCCACCTTTATCATCGATCCTACCTGGACCATCCGCTGGTACGAGCGGGGGGTGAAGGTCCCCAGGCACGCCGAGCAGGTCCTCTCGGTGCTCCGGGAGATCGTCACCGCCGACAGAGAGCTCGATCCCGCTATCCGGTTCCGCCGCGCATATCGGGCCACCGCCGACGAGCCTGTGGACAAGGCAACGGTGGAACGGCTCCTGCAAGCGGCCCACCTCTCCCCCTCCTGCTTCAACAACCAACCGTGGCGCTTCGTGGTGGCGGAAGGGGAAAGTCTCACCGCCCTCAAGGAAGCCCTCACCGGCGGGAATTATTGGGCCAAACGGGCACCGGTGATCCTTGCGGTGGCTTCAAAACCCGACCTGGATTGTCGTCTCGCCGGCGGCCGGGATTACTTCTTGTTCGGATGCGGCATGGCTGTGGGCAACCTGATGATTCAGGCAACCCGGATGGGCCTCATCGCCCATCCCATCGCGGGATTCGATCCCGAAAAGGTCAAAGAAGCCCTGCGGATCCTGGAGGAATACGTGGTGATAGCCTTGGTGGTCGTGGGCTACCATGGGGACCCCAATTTGCTAAGCGATAAACATAAGACCCTTGAATACGGCCCCAGGGAGAGGAAGCCTTTGGCGGAGGTGGCCTTTTGGCGATATTTTGGAACCAAGGAGGCCGGTAATGGAAAATGAGGTCTTGAAGACAATTGTGGAACGGCGGAGTATCCCCCGATTCAGGGAAAAGGAGATCCTTCCGGGAGTGGTGGAGAAGATCCTCGAAGCGGGCCGCTGGGCTCCTTCTTACGCGAACCTACAGCCATGGGAGTTCATTGTGGTCCGCGATCCCGAAACGAAGGGAAAGCTCAGCGCCGTCGCCGAGAAGGTGACCCTTTATCGCCGTGGCATCCAAAACGCCGATGTAGTGATTGTGGTGGCGGCGGACCCAGAGGTCTATCCCCTGCATTACCGGGAAGACGCCGCGGTAACAGTACAGAACATAACCTTGGCAGCCCATTCCTTAGGGGTGGCTTCCTATTGGATCGGCATCCCCGAGGGCGGCCCCGGTTCCGCTGAGTCCTTGACCAAGGAAATCCTCGGGATTCCCAATGAGTTCAGTGTGGTGGCGATCCTACCCTTGGACTATCCGGATCCCACATATAAACGCCAGAAAGAGCGGCGTCCTTTGCGGGAAATGGTCCACTACGAGCGATACGGCAACACGCGTTCGTCGTGACCAAGATCGCGATTCTGGGTGCCACCGGCTCCATTGGGCAGCAAGCCCTGGAGGTCATCCGCGAGCGGCGGCGCCGCGGAGATGAATTCTATGTAGTGGGCCTGGCAGCGGGCCGGCGGG
>MTNL01000086.1 GCA_002010365.1 Candidatus Acetothermia bacterium JdFR-50
ATGCCATCTTCGTTTGCCGTTACTGCCCCTTTGCCGCTTCCCCCCATTTCCCCGGCGGTCTTGCGGTATGTGCCGGAGGTGGGCTACGTCCCCGCGGGTTTCTTCCTCCCCGATTTCTTCGCCTGCGCCATCGCGGAGGGAAAAGAGAACGCTCGGGAATCCGGATCCGGTGCCATGGGCGAATGGGATGGGAATAACAAGTGCGCCGTTTTGTCCCTCCTCCTTGCGGGAAGGATCGATGAGGTCCGTCTTGCCATGGGGGAGTTATATCCCTTCACGGATGCTGAGGAATTTTGGCAGGAGATCGTTCAGGCCATTTCGCGGGACCCTGATTCCACACGTTGCTCGCGGAGAATTAGACGTCGGCTTAAAAGGGGATCCAAGCCTTGTCTCCCGGTTAGGGCGGGTGTAAAAAAGAGTTGCAACTTCATAGATAGCGGATGGCGGTGATTTCCATGCGTGCCCTGATTACCTTTCTCCTTCTGACCCTCGGGTTTGCCTCTTGGGGAAGCGAGCTCCGGGTAGCAGTGAGTATCCCGCCCCTCCTGGACTTCGTGCGGGCCGTGGGAGGGGATCGCGTAGAGGCGGAGCTCCTCGTTCTTCCCGGGGAAGACCCCCATACCTACGAGATCCGGCCCGCCCAGATGAGATTCCTCGCGGGGGCAAGGCTTTTGATCGCGGTAGGATTGGGTCTAGAATGGTGGTTGGAGGACGTGGTCTCTGCCGTCGGGAACCCCGATTTGGAGATTGTCATCACCTCGGAGGGGATCGAGACCATCGGGGGTGATCCTCACATCTGGCTCGATCCCTTGAACGCGGTGCTCCAGGTAGCGACCATCCGGGAGGCCCTGGTGCGGGTCGATCCCGCAGGGAGGCTTACCTACGAGGTCAATGCCGCCCGCTACATCGTGGAACTCCTCCGCCTCCATGCCGAGATAAACGAACGCGTCTCCGGCTGGTCCCACAAGGAATTCGTGGCCCTGCACGGGGCATGGGCGTATTTCGCGCGCCGCTACGGATTGGAGCAGATGGCGGTGATCGTCCCCAGCCCCGGGCGAGAGCCCTCTCCCCGGGAAGTAGCTAAGATAACCTCTCTGGTCCGAAAATATGGGATAGAGGCCATCTTCGTCGAGACGCAGTATCTCCCCGAGGTGGCTGAGCTCATCGCCGCCGAGACCGGGGCCTCCCTCGTGTTCCTGGATCCCTTGGGCGGAGTCCCAGGCCGGGAGGATTACCTCGGCCTCATGCGTTACAACATGGAACGTATGGAGGAAGTCCTTCGATGAGTTCGGTGGTGGAACTCCGGGGGGTATGGGTGGATTTTGGGGGACATCCTGTCCTCGAAGATATCACTTTCTCCGCGGCCGCAGGGGAATTCGTAAGCGTGGTGGGGCCAAACGGGGCAGGGAAGACCACGCTCCTCAAGGTAATCCTCGGCCTAATCCGACCGCGTCGGGGAGAGGTGCAGGTGTTCGGAGTGCCACCGTGGAAGCTGGGAAAGCAGCGGGCCCGCATTGGCTACGTCCCCCAGGTGGAGGAGGTCGATCCACGTTTTCCCCTGCGCGTACTGGACGTGGTGCTGATGGGCCGCTACGGGGCCCTGGGCCTCGGTCGCCGTCCTGGGGCCGCTGACCGCCACGCCGCCGTGGAAGCCCTGAAACTTGTGGGCATAGCACATTTGGCGGGAAAGCCCCTCGGTGAGCTCTCCGGCGGCCAGCGACAGCGGGTGTTTGTGGCCCGTGCCCTGGCGGTGAAGCCAGAGCTTTTGCTTTTGGATGAGCCTACTACGGGAATCGACCCCGCGGCCAGCGAGAGTTTCTATGAACTTTTGCGGCGGATCCAGAAAACCGGGGTCACCGTAATAATGGTCACCCATGATGTGGGCGTCATCTCCCGTTATGTGGACAAAGTGGCTTGCCTCAACCGCAGGCTCGTCGTTCACGGTCGGCCCGAGGAGGTAATGGCCGACGCAGCATTAGCGGAGATGTACGGCTGTGCGGCACTTTTCTTCCACCATGGCCGTGCTCCCCATATGGTGGTCCGTCCACATTCCGAGCTCCGGGAAGGACGGAGATGAGCTTCCTGGGCTATGTCTTCATGCAGAGAGCCCTTATCGCGGGAGCCTTGATCGGAGCTGGGGCGGGAACGGTGGGGGTTTACGTAGTACTGCGGGGATTCTCGTTCATCGGGGCGGGGATCGCCCACGCTGCTTTCGGAGGGGTGGCCATTGCTTTCCTTGTGGGGATGGACCCCTTATTGGGAGCCTTGGTGTTTTCGTTGCTAGTCGCATGGGGGATCGCCTATACCTCCCGACGAGCGGCGATAAAGGAGGAAGTGGCCGTGGGAGTCCTTTTTGCCACCTCCATGGCCCTGGGGATTTTCCTTTTGAGCTTTATCCGTGGTCCGCGGGTGGATCTTTTGGGCTATCTTTTCGGGAACATCCTTGCGGTGAGTTCTCGGGACTTAGTGCTCAGTTTTGTCCTGGCAGGTGTGGTTTTCCTCGCGGTGTTGTTCTTGTATAAAGAGTTTCTCTTCATCGTCTTCGATCCCGGCATGGCAGAGGTGGCTGGGTTTCCGGTGGGGCTCTTGCAAGGAGCTCTCCTTTCTCTGGTGGCACTCACGGTGGTGCTTTCCCTGCGGGTTGTGGGAGCAGTTCTAGTTGCTGCCCTTCTTGTAATCCCGGCGGCCACGGCTTATCAGCTTGTTCGTGATTTTCACAAAATGGTTTTTCTCTCCGCCTGCATTGGCGTTCTTGAAGTGATCGGGGGGTTGATCATCTCTTTTTACCTGGACACCCCTTCGGGCCCCACCATCGTGCTCCTCAGCGCTTCCCTTTTCGGGCTCGTTTTGCTTTTCCGCAAGGGCACTCGGTGAGCTTAAAGCCATCCGGAAAGGTTTCAGAATTCGGTTTCGTATCGTTTCTCCTCTATAATCAGTGGCCAAAGGAGGGAGGGATGACGAGGCTTTCGTTCTCATCGCTTGCCTTACACCTCGAGTCTCCCGAAGCGACGGTGCGATTGGCTCGGGGAAAGGGGTTTGAGGGCGTGGAGATCCTCTGCGAACCGCCGTGGCATCCACGCGCTTGGTCGCCTAGCCTGATGCGGGCGGTGCGGGAAGGGAGCGCGAACCTTGTCCTGTCCCTCCATGCTCCCACGGGAGATGTAAATTTCCTTTCCCGTAATCCAGGGGCGCGGCGGTTCGCCGAAGGGGAGATCTCCCGCACCTTGGCCTTGGCGTCCAGGATCGGGGCGCGCTATGTTACGCTCCATCTGGGCTATCGTTCCACCGGTGCTCCCGGCGGGTTGCCCATAGAGGAGGCCAAGGAAGCCCTGAGGCGGCTCAAGCGCCGAGCCGACGATCTCGGGATCGTTTTGTGTCTGGAGAATGACCCACGGGAGCGATTCCTTTTCCTTTGGGACCTAAACGAGTATTTCGCTTGGCTCGACGAGCTCGATCTGAAGGGCACGCTGGATCTAGGCCACGCTTGGACCGCTCATAAGGAGGGAGTGTTCGATCTTTTACCCAAACTTGCCCCCCGGATCGCGGTAGTGCATGTGAGCGACAATCGGGGTGAGCACGACGATCATTTGCCTTTGGGGCAGGGAGTCATCCCCCTGGAGGAAGTGTTGCGGGATCTCCTGGGGGTGGACATGTGGGTATTGGAGCTGTTTTCCCCGGAAGGGGCTGACGGTTCTCTGGAACTTATGTGGAGAGTCCGGGAGGGGACCTGAATTGATCCTTGGATACGGACGTGGATATAATTTAAGCGCTTCCCCTTCCGCCCCGGCTCTGTGTGCCCACCCATCCCGCCGCACGCCTCACCTCCCCCGGGGCGGAAGGGGTTTCTCCTCCCCAAGCCATCATGAAGATTGACCGACAGGGCACCGCGGAGGAGATTGCCGCCTTTGTGGCCGAACGGGTTCCCCCGGATGGGTGTGTGGTTCTCATAGGAGGTGTCGACGTAGGCAAGACCACCTTGGCCCGGGCCCTCCATCGGTTGTTGGGAGGGGAGGTTGTGGACGCGGACCTGGGCCAATCCACTATTGGTTCCCCTACGGCCATCACCTTGGGGACGTATGATGTAGGCATGCGGGATGGGTACTTTGTAGGCGATACCACGCCCCGAGGACACCTCGTTCTTGCCCTGTGCGGCACGACGCGTATGGTACGGCGGGCGAGACGTCCCTTGGTGGTGGACACTGACGGTTTCATCTCCGGAAACGCAGGGCGCTCCTACAAACTCGCCTTGATAGAAGCCATCGATCCCGATTTGGTGGTGCTCCTTCCCAAGGGAGAGGAGCTGGAGCTCCTTCGACTCTCCTGTGAGGTGACGACGGTCACCGTGAGGCTGCTCGGGGTGCGGCAGAAAAGTCGGCAGGAACGTATCAACGCCCGTGAGGGCCTCTTCCGAACCGAATTCTCTCGGTGCCGGGAGGTCGAGGTCCCGTGGGAGGGAATTCGGTGGAGGGGAACCCTCCTCGGCTTGGGCGAGCTTGTGGACCCGGATGTGCTGTCCAAGATGCTGGGCTGTGACGTGCTCTTTGCGCGGCGCATGGGAAGAGGGGCCATTGCGGTGATAGATGGCCGTCCCCTTTCCGCGGGAGCGGTGAAAGCCTTTTGGGAATTGGAGGAGCTTTTTTTGATACCGAAAAGCTATCTGGAGGATCGGCTCATTGGTTGCTATCGCGAGGGCAGGTTCGCCGGCATCGGTAGGATCACCAAAGCGTTGCGGGAAAAGCTGGTCATCTCGGTACCCGAAGGGGAAGTGCCGGAGGCGATCCAGCCGGGTTGTCTCCGTATCACCGCTTCAGGAAGGGAGCTCGGTCGATCCCTCCTCCCCTAAGCTCCCAGCACAGGAAGCCCAAGGATGCCACAAACGCCAGCGAGGCGATGATGCCCCAAAGGGGTCGGGGGTCGTGGGGAAAGAGATCCAGAAGCACCCCTCCTATCAGCGGTCCGGCGGACCAGCCGAAAGACTCCGCCAAACCCCAGAGGCCCATGTAGCGGCCCCGTTCCGCGGGGGAGGCGAGCTTGGCCACTACCGCCAGGGATGCGGGTACGAAAACGATCTCCCCCAATGTGGCGATCCCCACGGCCGCCATCAACGCCCAAAAGGCATAGAGCCATCCCATGGAGAAGTAGCCCAACCCGTAAAGAAACGCTCCCAAGGCCAGTACCGCGTTTCGGCGGCGGCGCTCCAAGATCCGGGTCAGGGGATATTGGAGTGCCACCACCAAAAGGCCGTTCAGGGTTAACATCGTCCCGAAATGGGCGGTGGAAAGTCCCAAGCGGTCCACCACGAAAACCGAGAGGGTGGAGATGAGCTGGCCCGCCACAAGCAACACAAGCAAGGAGAGGAAAATGAACTTGCGGAATTGCGGGTCGCCCAGAGACGAAAAAACCTGGGCGGGTCCCGCCCTGTCCTCACGTTTGCTCCCCAGGGATTCGCGCAAGAAGAAAAGGGCCACAATGGTGCAGAGGCCCGAAACCGCGGCGGTGAGCAGGAACAGGGCTTGATAGGGCAAGAAGATTTTGAGGAAGCCACCTACCGACGGGCCCAGGGCCCAGCCTAGGTTCGCCCCCACCCGCAGGATCCCGTAAGCTCGCATCCGTTCCTCTTCCGAGGAGAGATCAGCTACCATGGCCGTTGCCGCCGGCATGGCGAAGGCCCCCGAGAACCGTACCCCAAGGTACAACAACGCGATCAGCATCACCCATAGGTTGTAATGAACCCCAGCCGAGAGCCCCAGGAAAAGGAGGATCCGCAGGGAAAGGGCTCCGAGGAGCACCGGGCGCCTGCCCACCCGATCCGAGAGCTCTCCCCCGGCTACCCGGGCCAACGCTCCCACCACTGCCGAGCTCAGCATGATCGCTCCCACGGCACCCATGGGAACCCCACGGTCCTGGTAGAGGTAAAGGGAAAGGAAGGGCAGCGAGAGGGAAAAGCCCGCTCCGGTAAGAAGTTGAATCGTGATCAGAGGCCACAGCCGCGCCAAGAGCTTTAGCCCAGTGGAGGTTTTCGTGGGGAGCATGTCTTCGATCAGATTTGGATGAATCCCAAAAGCCAGCTGAGAAGGGGAGCAAGGGCCAATGCGGGGAGGAGTTCCACGGCTGATACCCTCTTCCAGCCCAATATCTCGAACCCCAGGGCCATGATCAGTGCTCCCCCTGCGGAGGAGAACGCCAGCAGCTCCGACGAGGTTGCGGAGAGGGTACCGAGGTTCGTGACCAGGATCCGGCCCATCAGGGTGATTCCCCCTTGGTAGACGAGGAGCACGCCCAACGAGAGGAGGACCCCCGGGCCCAAAGCGGCCGCTAGGGCCACGGAGGAGATCCCGTCCAGGATTGCCTTTGCCCCCAGGATAGACCAATCGCCGAACATGCCATCCCGCAAGGCCCCGAGGAGCGTCATCGGCCCGACGCAGAAGAGGAGGCTCGCGGTGAGGAACCCCTCCGCCAGCGGATACCCCCGGAACCACCGTTCCACCCGTCTGCTCCACCGCTCCAGGCGCTCCTCTAACTTAAGAGCGGATCCTATCACTCCCCCGAGGATCACGGCCAGAAGCAGGGACAGTACATCTTTTGTCTCCAGGGACATCCTGATTCCGAGGATCAGGGTGACGAGGCCGACGCTGCCGGTAGCCGCCTTTCGGACACGTTCCGGTAACCGCTCGCCCACAAGTAGGCCAAGGGTTCCGCCTGCGAGCACCGTGCCCATGTTGATCCATGTCCCGATCACGGGTCCAATTTTAACCCGATCCTCTGAATACGGCATGGGAAATGTATTTTCTCGAAGGCCCATCGCTCGTAGAATGGTGCAGGAGTATCACCGTGATCGAAAAAGCACCGCGAGTTATAACTTGCAGAGTTTTGACGCAACTTATAGCATGCTTCGGACATCAAACTGTGAAACGATTCTGTAGGTCCTCGTGCCGCACCTCTTTGAGCCCGTAGGTAGTCATGATGTACCCCGCGGCCCATGGGGACATCAGATGATATACTCCGGACCAGGAAATGTTCACCGGGATCGTGCGGGAAGTGGGGCGAGTGGTTGAGCGGGGCGGTGACCGTTTGGTAATCGTGGCGGAGGAGCTGGCTTTCTTACCGGGAGATAGCGTGGCCGTAAACGGGGTCTGCCTTACCGTTGTCGAGGCCCGTGAGGGCTACGTTCGGTTCGACATCTCCCGTGAGACATGGGAGCGGACGGCCTTGGGAGACCTCCGCCCCGGGGACTACGTGAACTTGGAGCCGGCGTTGCGGCTTGGAGAGTCCCTCGGGGGGCATCTCGTTCTGGGCCACGTGGACACCGTGGGCAAGATCGCGGCCATCGTTCCCCGCGGCGAAGAGAGGGTGATCCGCATATACCATCCCCCCCAATACTCTCCATTGGTGGTGGAGAAGGGATCGGTGGCGGTGGACGGGATCAGCCTAACGCCGTTTGGGGTGGGGGAGGGATACTTTCAAGTGGCTATCGTGCCCTTTACATGGGGGAACACCAACTTGAAACGACGTCGAGTGGGGGATAGGGTGAACCTCGAGTTCGACATTATCGGGAAGTACCTGCGCGGCTGGAGGGGAGGATGAGTTTTGCCACTGTCGAGGAGGCGATAGAAGCCATCCGTCATGGGCGGATGGTGATCGTGGTGGACGACGAGGATCGGGAGAACGAGGGCGATCTGGTCATGGCCGCCCAGTTCGCCACCCCTGAGGCCGTCAACTTCATGATCAAAGAGGCCCGGGGGTTGATCTGCGTACCCATGCCTAAGGAGTGGGCGGAGCGGCTGAAGCTTCCCTTTATGGTGAACCCTCCCCTAGATCACCACGAGACCGCCTTTACTGTCTCCGTGGATGCCAAGGAAGGAGTGACCACGGGGATCTCGGCGCACGATAGGGCCCGGACGATAAGGCTTCTCGCCGATCCTGAAGCCAAGCCGGGTGACTTCGTGCGCCCGGGCCATGTGTTTCCGCTTGTGGCGCGGGATGGCGGGGTCCTGCGCCGCGCCGGCCACACCGAGGCCGCGGTGGACCTCTGTCGGTTGGCGGACCTGCAGCCTGTGGGGGTCATCTGTGAGATCATGCGGGATGACGGCACCATGGCCCGGCTTCCCGACCTCGAGGACTTCGCCGAGAGGCACGGTCTTCCCCTGATCACCATCGCGGATCTCATCGCTTATCGGAAGAGACAGGAGAAGCTCGTAAGACGCGTGGCCGAGGCCAACCTTCCGACTCGTTTTGGTCACTTCCGCATCATCACCTTCAAGGATCTCATCACCGGTCAGGAGCACGTGGCCCTGGTGAAAGGAGAGGTGGCCGGGGAGGAGCCGGTGCTGGTGCGGGTGCATTCCGAATGCTTGACTGGGGACGCCTTTGGGTCACTTCGTTGTGATTGCGGTGATCAACTCCACAAGGCAATGGAGATGATCGAGCGCGAGGGAAAGGGGGTCCTCCTCTACATGCGTCAGGAGGGGCGAGGAATAGGCTTGGCCAACAAGGTCTGTGCGTATGAGCTCCAGGACCGGGGCTTGGACACGGTGGAGGCCAACAGGGCCCTGGGCTTTCCCCCGGATCTGAGGGACTATGGGATCGGAGCCCAGATCCTGGTGGAACTTGGAGTGCGTAAGATCAAGCTTCTCACGAACAACCCACGTAAGGTTATCGGACTTTCCGGCTATGGACTGGAGATTGTGAAGCATATTCCCATTGAGGTGGAACCCAACCCTCACAACTGGCGATACCTGAAGGCGAAGAAGGAGAAGTTGGGCCATTGGCTTTCCAAAGTCTAACACACACACAAGGGTTTGGGGTCAGGTCTTGAGTTTTGACAAAAGTCAAAACTCAAGACCTGACCCCTTCATTATGCAATTGAGCTTCCAGTTCCCTGGCCTCTTTCAGGGCCCGTTCCGCCAGGGGCGCCGGGATGAGGCCCTCCTCGGCCTTACGTGCCAACACGTCCTCGTCCACCACCGCCACTTTGCCGTCGGGGTAGCGGACCACGTCTACCTCCAGATCCAGATACCTCACCCCATCGGGATATAGCTCCGGTGGGGTGTGAATGTTGTAGATCTCCCCGATGGGGGTCCCGTCGGCGCGGAAATACGTCCTCCTTCCCCACCACCGGTCCTCGTAGAGCTCCACGGCGCCGTGGTCCCCCTCCTCCTTGGGGAGATCCAGCGAATCATACGTCCCCCCACCCCGGAACTGCCGCTCCAGCACCAACACCTCCCCCGGCACGAGCCGCGCCACCGTGCCCCACCAGGAGAAGCCGCCTCCGGCCTTCCCGTGCCACACCTCCACCGTCTTCCCCGGCTCGAGGAACCGGTAGACCAGCTCCTCTCGGAGTCTTTCCGCGGCGACGGGGAATTCCCCCGGCAGTGCCGCCGCCTCCACTTCATCCACCCGGGCGGAGTCGATGGCCTTGAGGTAGTGGTGTCCCGGGAGGGTGGGGACGTACTTAGCGCGGATCACATCCAGCAATTCCTTCACCGGCCTCGTGAACTCCGCCAGCACCCGCTCTTTGGCTGCGGCGAGCGCGGCGAGGAGACCCTTACCTTTAGGAGCTTTCGTCTCTCGGCGGACGAAGACCGCATAGGGGAGGGTATCTCTGAGCGCAGCCACCACCTCCTCCACTGCCCCCCGCACGCCCTCGATCACGACACCTTGCTTGTCTCGGCGGTCGACGATGAGGACCTCTTCGGGCTCGGGGTTCTCCGGGAGCCCGAACCGAGCACGGATCACCTCGCTGGGGGAGACGATCTCGAACCCCAGCTCCAGGAGGAGCCCCGTCAGGGCGGTGGAGTAGATTCCCCGAATCTTTACCCTAACCCCGGCCATAACCGATCCCACGGATCACGAGTGTATTTCCCCGGATCTCCCACCCCGCCCCCAGGATCTCCTTCACCAGCCACAGGTTGGACTCCACGTGGTCGGTGACCGCGGGGACGAGATAACGGGTCTCGCCTTCCGCCAGGGCGGCGTAGAGGATGAGCTGGTCCGCCAGATGTCGGTCCACCGTGGCCTCGGAATCCAAGTCCTCCAGGAGCATCCGCGCCACGGTCTCCCCGATCTCCTCGGCGGAGCGCCGCGGGGCACCGACCCGGTCCGCCCCCAGGCGCGCGCCACGTTCGTCCTCGGCGAAGAGGGCCAACGCCGCCCCGGGCTGGGGCGCGGTCTCGTCGTGGAGGATGGAAAACGGAGCCTCGATCCCCCGCCGCCGGAGCACCGTCTGGCACCGCTTGGCCATCCGCTCCGAGACCTTCCGCTCCTTGAGGTGAGAGGAGAGGGAAATCCCCCAGAAGCGGAGCTCTCCTGGAAGCTCCGTGCGCACTAAGGGCCGAAGCTTCCCCGGGAGAGGTTTCACTTTGAGCTCGATGATTCCCTCTCCCTTGGGGACGTAGCCGGGGCGGACGACCTCCAACTCCGCCTCGAGCCCCATCTCCTCCAGGGCGGGGAGGAGGACGTGCTGGGTGTGGAAGGCGGAGGGAGCGAAGTCCTGAAAGAGGCCGCCGCGAATGTGGAAGACGGAGGCTCTATCTGCGAACGCCGCCACGGGGAGGACGGTGAGGGCGAGCATGGTGGCGGAGCCCGCCGTGCCGATGTCCCAGACGTATTCCCCTCCCGAGAGCTTCCTCCCGGGCCGGAAGTGGAGCTCCATGCTCCCTACCGCCGCCCCGTCCAGCTCCCCGCCGCAGAGCTCGGCCACCGCCCGCACCGCCCGGAGGTGCTGGGGGCGCAGCCCGGACTTCTCCCGTTTGGCGCGGATGTTGTAGAGGAAGAGCTCCTCCCCCAAAAGGGCCGCCAGGGCCACCGCCGTGCGGACGATGGTCCCGCTCCCGGATTTCTTCGCCCCGTCAATCCGGAGCATCGCCTTCCGAAGTATATCCGGAGTTCCACGAAAAAAGCCGCGGCCGGTGCCACGGCTTCAACCCGCCTTTGGGAAAAAGGGGCTCAGGAGCCGGCTGCCAGGAGGTGGTCCACGAAGGCCTTCTCCGGAAGAGCGCCCTCGAAGCTCCCCCGCTCGTTCATCACCACCTTGGGCACGGCGTATACCCCGTACCGGTACGCCAGGTGCGGGAACTCCGAGGCCTCCACCATGTCCGCCCGCACCAACTCCGATTCCACCGCGCACCGGTGCGCCAGTTGCACCGCCATGGGGCAGTAGGGGCAGGTCAAGGTGACGAACACCTGTATGTGTACGTGGTTCTTGAGTTCCTTCAGGGCCTCCCGGGCTTCGGGGGAGAGCCCCGAGTCGCCGCTGGCGGCCATTTTGATCGCCTCAAGAAGCGAGGAGAATTCATACCCCGCCGGCACCCCGAAGAAGCGGATCCCGTAGTCCCGGTCCCCCTCCCCCAGCACCACGATGGCGGGGATCTTGTCGATCCCGTACTTCTCCGCCACGGCCTTGGAGTCCAAAAGGTCGTGGACCTCCACTTCGATCCGGTCGGAGAGTTCGGAAAGCTCCTCGGCCAGGCTCCGCGTCTCGGCGCAGTAGTCGCATTCGAACTCCTGGGTGAAGACGAGGAGTTTCACCGCGCCGGAAAGGTCCGCGAACTCCCGCTTCACCTCGTTTCGTACGCTTTCGTCGAGAAGGGGCATACCTACCTCCTTTGGCCGATGAGATACGCGTACGCGGAGAGGGCGGCCTTCGCCCCCTCCCCGGCGGCGATGATCACCTGTTTTTCGGGCACGTTCGTCACGTCCCCGGCGGCGAAGACCCCGGGGACCGAGGTGCGGCACCGGCAGTCCACCACGATCTCCCCCGCCTCGTTGAGCTCCAAGAACCCTTTGGCGAGGTCGGAGTTGGGTATGAGGCCGATCTCGATGAAGACGCCTTGGAGGGGCAATTTCACCTCGTCCCCGCCGCCCCGGGCCCGGATCACGATCCCCTCCACCCGGTCTTTCCCCTCGATACGTATCACCTCGTGGGCGAAGAAGGTCTCGACCTTCTCCCCCGCCGCCCCGATCCGCTCCACCAGCACCGGGTCGGCTCGCCACTCGGGCATGATGTCCACCACATAGATCCGGTTCGCGATCTTGAGGAGGTCCACCACGGCGGTGGCGCCGGAGTTCCCCGCCCCGATCACGGCCACGTCCTTCCCCGCGAAGAGGGGGGCGTCGCACACGGCGCAGTAGGAAACCCCGCGGCCCACCAGCTCCCGCTCCCCGGGGACGTTCAGAGGCCGGGAGCGCTTCCCGGTGGCCACGATCACCGCCCGTGCCCTTATTTCCTTGCCGGAGGCGGTTACAAGGGCAAAGTCCTCCCCGGCTCGACCCAGGGAGACCACCTCCTCGCCCACGGCGATGTCGATGGGGTACTTCTTTACCTGCTCCTCGAACTTGGCAGCGAGCTCCTTTCCCGAGATGTAGTGGTAACCCATGTAGTTCTCTATGTCCGAGGTGAGGAGGGTCTGGCCCCCCACGTCCTTGGAGATCAAGAGGGCCTCGAGCTTCTTCCTGGCGGCGTAGACGGCGGCGGTGAGGCCCGCCGGCCCCGCGCCCACGATGACGAGGTCGTAGGGGTGCCCCTCCTTAAAAGCCCTCCCCAGCTCGGTGGAGACGAGGAACTTGAGTTTAGCCATTCTTTCCTCCTTTCAGCTCGGCGAGCAACGCGTAGGCCCGGCGCAGGTGCGGGATCACGATGGAGCCGCCTATCACCAGGGCGATCCCCATGGCCTCCACGATCTCCCCCTCGGTGGCCCCCTCCTCCACGGACCGGGCGAGGTGGTAGGTCACGCAGTCGTCGCACCGCAACACTAGGGAAGCCACGAGGCCCATGAGCTCTTTGATCTTGCGGGGGAGGGCCCCCTCGGCATAGGCGTCGTTGTCCAGGGCGAAGAACCTTTTGGTGAGGAGGTCCGCCCGGGAGAACACGAGCTCGTTCAACCGCTCCCTCTCCGCGAAGAACTCATCCACCCGGGACACGGCTCACTCCTCGTCTAGCAGGCGCTTCTCGCCCTCGATCCTCTTGATGTCGGTAATGTCTTGTGTGACCTCTATAACGCCCAGGTATTCGCCGTCCTTTCCCCACAGGGGGAAGTAGCGGATGTAGACGAGCCTCCCCTTGAACTCGATCCAGAACTCGGCCACGTCGCGGCGCCGGTTCTTGAAGTCGTCCAGAATCCGTTCTACGGTGTGGACGCTCTTTTGGGGGTGGCAGTTCTGGACCTTTCGTCCCAATACGGCCTTGGTGCGCACGAAGATCCGGTCTTTGGCCTCGTTGAAGTAGCGGACGGTGTCGTTTTTGTCCACGAAGGTGATGTCCACGGGGAGGGTGTCTAGGATTGCGACAAGCTCCTCCACGGTAAGCCTCCCGGTGGGGAGCTCGATCTCGGCGCCGCGGACGGCGGCGGCCCGTTCCCCCGCCTCTTCCGCGGGCATCGGCGGCGGGGTGATACAGCAGTA
>MTNL01000158.1 GCA_002010365.1 Candidatus Acetothermia bacterium JdFR-50
TCACCGCCCCGAGCGTCCATGCCCCGGGCTTCGTGGTCTCCGAGGGCCTGCGGTACCTCGCCCTCACCTTCGGGCTCGGGGGCCCGGAGGAACGGTATCCTGGGGGATATTGGCCGGAGTTCCGGTGGGGCGGGGGGCCGGAGGAATTCCCGAGCGAGGCCTTCGCCCCTCTCGTGCTTTGGAATGGGGGGGCGGCCATTGCGGTGGCCCCGGGGAACTACTTTCTCACCAGCCCCCTGGTGCGGACGGGGCAGGGATTCGCCCGGGGACTCCACGGCGCCGTGTGCCGCCTTCCCCGGGGAGTCACTCTACGCACGTGGATCGCCGTCTCTTCCGATCCCCTCTCAGCCCTTTGCAAACTCTCCCACCTACTTTCCCGTGACCGTTCTCCCCGCCACGCGTCACCCGTCACGGGTCACCCTCTTTTCGAGCGCCTCGGCTGGTGGAACGCCTACGGGAGTTATTACACCGAGCTCCTGCATCCGCTGGACGAGGAGGTCCTGCGGGAACTGGCGCGGACCTTCCGCGACCGGGACGTTCCGCTGGGTTACTTCGGCTTGGACCTCTGGTACCGTTTCCGTCTCATCGGAAAGGCCATCCGCTATCAACCCGACCCGGCCAAGTACCCCTCGGGCCTGAGGAAGCTGCGGGAGGAGACAGGGATCCCCTATGTCCTCCACCTCTCGGCCCTCTCGGAGGAGAACGAGTACGGGGCGCGGCCCGGGGATCCGGCGGCGTATGGGGAGATAGCGGAGGAACTCCGCCACCACGGGGCCATCGCCGCCTGGCACGACTGGCTTCGGACACAACAGTTCCTCGTCCGAGGGCTCCGAGAGAATCCCGAAGCGGCCGAACGTTGGTTCGCAGGGGTGCTGGAAGCCTTCGCGAACGAGGGCCTCCCGGTGGTGCTGTGCATGCAGACGGCGGGGATGATCCTCGCCTCCACCGCACATCCCAACGTGATCTCCGCCCGCTCCTATACCGACTACCTCTTCCTCCTGCGGAAAGCCCTGGAGGAGGCGGCCCGGCGGGGCCACCAGGAGATGCTTCAGGCCCACGTAGATCCCGTGGACTACCGCCTCCAGAACCTGGGTGTAGGGAGCTTTTACTGGGCCCTAGGAATCAGACCGTTCCAGGATCTCTTCCTCACCCGGGAGCATCCGGAAATCGGGGGCGTGGATCCCGAGGGAGAAGCGATCCTGCGGCTCCTCTCCATGGGCCCGGTGGGGATCGGCGACCGGCCCGACCTGATCGACTGGGACCTCCTGGAGCGCCTCCTGGACGAGGAGGGAAGGGTCCTGCGGCCGACGGCTCCCCCGCTCCCCCTGGTCGAGACGTTGGAAGAGGAGGTGAAGCTCTTCTGGAGCGCGGTGGAACGCGATGGGATTCCCTGGGGTTACCTCGTGGCCCTGAACACCGGGGAGGACGAGGCCAAGGTGCGGCTGGAGCACCCCCGGGACCGCGATTTCCTCGCTTGGGACATCCGCGAGGGAAGGGCGGTAGAGGGGAAGGCCTCCGTGCCTCCCCGGGGGATACGGATTTTCCTCCTCGCGCCGGAAGTCCGGGGGATTTTCTTCATGGGCCATCTCAAAAAGCTTCTCCCGGTCCACGCCGGCCTCGAGCTCCGGGGGGATGGGGGCCTTTGGATCGTGGCGCCGCAAGGGGGCGAGTTCGCGCTTTATGGTAAGCGGGATCCCCACTTCGAGTTCCTGGATGGTCGGCTTCTGGAGAAACGGCGAGAGGACACGCTCCTCCGGGTGAAGCTCTCCCCGGGGAGCACGGTGCGCCTGTGGAGGTGATTTCCGGATGCGGCGGATGGCGGTGTGGATAGTGCTCGTCGCGGCCTTCGCTGCGGAGGCCTGGGCCAAGGGACCGTTGAACCTGGCCATCATCTGGCACCAACATCAGCCCCTGTACTGGAACCGGGAAATGGGGGAGTACGAGCTCCCCTGGGTCCGGGTACACGCGGTGCAGGAATACCTGGACTCCCCGCGGATCCTCCTCGAGTTCCCAGGGATCCGCGTGACCTACAACCTCCAGCCCTCCCTCCTCCGTCAGATCCTGGACTACGTCGAGATCACGGCCGAGGAACGCGCCAAGGGCGGGCTCTACGAGCATATCGGCGCCGTGGACAACCACCTCAGGTGGACGTGGAAGCTCATCACCGATCCGGGGTCCCTCACTCCGGAGGAACGGCGGGAGATGCAGCGCCAGTTTTTCTGGATAAACGGCTACATGTTCGACCGCGACGGGAACGATCCCTATTACGACGCCCGCTACGCGGCCCTGAACCTCCTGAAGAACGCCCGGGACCTCACCGACCAGGAGCTCCTGGACGCCACGGGCCTATACCTCCTGTGGCAGATCTCGCCCGAACTACATGGTGGACTGGGAATCGCGGAGCTGAGGGGAAAGGAAGGCTGGACTCCGGAGGACGTGATCCGGGTGATCGAGGCCCAGCACGCGGCCCTTTCCCGGGTGGTGGAGGCCTATCGGAGGGCCCATGATGCGGGAAGCGAGCTCATCACGAGCCCTTTCTTCCACCCCATCGTCCCCATCCTCATCGAGCGCGGCTGGGAGGAGGACGTGCGGGCCCAGCTCGAGCTCGCCGTGGGACTCCATCGCGAACTCTTCGGGGTCGAACCCCAGGGCGTTTGGCCCCCGGAGCAAGCAGTCTCCTCCTCCGCCGTGGAAACCTTCGCCCGGGCGGGATTTTCGTGGACGGTAACCAACGAGGGGATCCTGGGCAGCGCCCTGGGGCACACCCCAACGCCCGATGAGCTCACGAGCCCGTGGGGATACCGAGGGATCGCGGTACTTTTCCGCCACCACGGCCTCTCCGACAAGATCGGCTTCTCTTACGGCAACAAACTCACCCAGGCTGCGGTGGCGGACTTCGTGGGGGAGCTCCGGAAGATCTGGGAGAAGCTTTCCGAGCCCGAAGAGCACCTCCTGGTGGTGGCCCTGGACGGGGAGAACTGGATGTTCATGGCGGGATACCCCAATAACGGCCGGAACTTCCTGCGAGCCCTCTATGCTACCCTCTCCGAGGCCGACTGGGTACGGACCGTGACGCCCACGGAGTTCCTGGCCGAGCACCCCCCGAGGCGAGAGCTAGCGGCCATCCCCCGGGGTTCCTGGGGCGGGGACCTCTCCACCTGGGAGGGGGAAGTGGACGAGGAGATCGCATGGGAGCGGCTTAAGGCATGCCGCGAGGCGGTGTTCTCCCGGGATCCGAACCCGGAGGCCCTGGACGCCCTCTACGCCGCCGAGGGCTCGGACTGGTTCTTCTGGTACGGGAAGGACTGGGACTCCGGTACCGATGAGCTCTTCGATTGGCTGTTCAAGGTCCACCTAGTCTCCGCCTACCGGGCGGCCGGAGTGCCCGAAGACGAGATCCCCCAGGTCCTCACCCTGCGTTTGGAACCCTTCGTCTCCGCCAACCTTGGCGAGGTGGAGCTGGAGCTTGACGGGATCGGCGGCGATGACGAGTGGGCCGAAGCGGCCCGGTTCGTCGGGACAGGGGAGATCACGGTCCTGTACGTGGGCTACCGGGAGAAGTCGCTGGTGGTACGCGCGGACCTCGCCCGCCCCGCCCGGGAGTACATCGGGAAAGAGGTGAAGCTCGTCCTCTACGCCGCTGGCGCGCCGGGTGAACCGGCAAACGTGGCTGCCCGCCACGCCGGGGCTGCACTGGGCATGGGCCTCGGATCCGCGGTGGAGCTCGACTTCGCCAAGGTCCGGCCGGACGGCTCGGGGTATGTGTTCCGCTACGCCGCGAACGGGAAGGGCGGTTGGCGCCTGGCCTCGTCCATAAAGACCCTCCTCTTCCGCAAGGCCAGGTCAGGAGAGGTGGTGGAGTTCGAGTGCCCCATGGAGGAGCTCGGAGTTGAGCCGGGGAAAACCGTTACCTTCCGGGTGACCCTCGAGCGGGAAGGGGAGCTTTTGGGGAAGGCGCCGGAGTGGCCCGCCCACGCCCTCATCCCCACCCTCATCAAGGGGGAGCTCGTCTTTGAAATGGAAGACCCCAAGGAGGACGACTTCGGTCCCGGAAGCTACGTATACCCCATAAACAAAGTCTTCGCCCTCGAGGGAATATTCGACCTCGTGCGCTACGCGGTGTACGATGCCGGCGATTCCTGGCAGTTTGCCCTGGACTTCACCGCCCTCCCCAACCCCTGGAACGGTCCCCACGGCTTCTCCCATCCCCTGGTGCTCCTCTTCCTCGACGTGGCCGAGGGCGGGATGACGGGACTCCACCCCGAGGCGGAGGCGGCGAGGGTCTCCTTCGATCCCAAGCATCCCTGGGACTACTTCATCCGGGTGGCGGGCTGGCCCGCCTATGGGCGCCACCTTTGGACCCCCGAGGCCGGGCCGGAACTGGTGGGAGTCACCTCCGATCCCAAGCGAGGCCGGATCATCGTCACCGTGCCGAAATCCGTCCTTCCCGAGATCCGGGGCTATCACTATGTCCTCGTCGCCTCCCAGGACGGCTACGCCAAGGACTATGTGCGTCCCATCGCGGCCCAAGCGGGTGAGTGGGTGGGAGGAGGCTCACCGGATCCGATGTGGGCGCCCCAGATCTACGACTACCTCGCCCCCAGCATCGAGGACCAACGCGAGATGCTACAGAGCTTCGTGCCCGGCGAACGTTTCGCGATCCTCAGTCCCGTGGAGGTAAGGTGAAGGGGGGTGATATCAGGCGAAAGGACTCGGAGGCCGGACGGTCCAGATGGAAAGGAGGTTGGGATGCGGAGAGCGATTGTCTGGGCGGTTATCTGGGCTTTGGCCTTTGGGTTAACCGCTTGGTCTGTGGAATGCCCCGAGGGCAAGGTCCCCGTGACGTTCCGCTACATACCTCTTCCGAACGAGGAAATTCACTCGGTTAGCCTTAGGGGGACTTTCAACGATTGGGGCGAATGGACTATGGAAGTTCAACCCGACGGCAGTTGGGCCATAACGGTGTGTCTGGAGCCCGGGACCTATGAGTACAAGTTCTTCATCAACGGACAGTGGCCCAAGGACATGTCCACCGGCAGGGGCGGGGGTCCCGTGGACTTCGAGGCCGACGGATATGTGGACGATGGCTTCGGCGGCAAGAACGCTGTCCGCAAAGTAGGAACATTCCTCGAGGGGGAATGGAAGTTCAAAATGAAGTTGATACCGTCCCAAGAATTGTCCTACAACATCCTCACGCTCACCTACACCTTCTCGGGCTATGAACTCAAAAGCATCACCAAATACGATCCGGCCGATCCCCTGGCCGCCACCGAACAGGCCTTCGAGTTCTCCGGGCTCGCTTTGGGCATGGTGAGTCTGAAAAGCGGCGTGTACTTCGATTACGAAGCCGTGGCCTACAAACACACCTTCGTGGAGGGGAAGGCCTCCTTCATGGGAGTGACCCTCACCGCCAAGGCCGAACACTGGGCCGATCCGTACCTCCCGGACGACCGTTGTCCCGTGCCGGTGACCTTCCGCTACGTCCCCGCGCCCGGCGAGACGGTGACCTCGGTGAACGTGGCCGGCGACTTCGACGGCTGGAACCCCTCAGATCCCGATACCGCCATGACCTACGATCCCGCCACCGGCGAATGGTCCGTGACCCTCTACCTCACCCCCGGTCCCATCCGCTACAAGTACGTGATCAACGGATCCTGGCCCAACGACATGCAGACCGACCACCCGGTCACAGGCGGCCCCCTGGACCCCGACCTCCCCACGGACCCTGGGGCAGCTTACCTCTACTACATGGACGACGGCTTCGGCGGCAAGAACGCGGTGCGGGTGATCCGCGGCGCTTGCCGGAAACCCACCGTGGCGGTGACCTTCCGGTATATCCCCACTTCCGATGAGACGGTGACCTCGGTGAACGTGGCCGGCGACTTCGACAACTGGAACCCCTCAGATCCCGACACCGCCATGACCTACGATCCCGCCACCGGCGAGTGGTCCGTGACCCTCTACCTCACCTCCGGCCCACACCAGTACAAGTACGTGATCAACGGTGCCTGGGTCGGAAACATGGCCACCGACCACCCCGTGAGCGGCGGCCCCGTGGATCCCGACGCCGAGGGCTATTACTACGGTAACGCGGTGCGCTTGGTGAGCGATCCCATGCCGAGCTACATGCGCTACACCCTCACCGCGGAATGGGAGAACTTCAAGGGCACCGTCCGCTTCGAGGACTGCTGCTGCGGCATCGTGTTCAAGGACCTGACCCTCACCGTCTCCGACATCTCCCTCTGCTGCGGCATCGCTTACGACGCCGAGCTCTACTTCACCAAGCACGGCTTCCAGCACCTTAGGTTCACCGCCGACTCCCTGTTCGAGCTCTGCTGTGGCATCGGCTTCGGCGTGGATGTGGTCTTCGGCGTGAATTACAAACAGATTACGCCCAAATTCAGCTGGGATGGCATCGATGCCTGCCTCCACGTCTATGGCGATCTTCAGGTCAATGGCACCGCCGTGGGCGGGCTCGAGCTCTATGGGTTCAAGCTCCGCTGCGATCTTGGCGACTGTTACTGGCTTGAAATACTGCACGCCTTCAACGTAACCAAAATAGAGGAGATCTTCAGCGCCGACATCTTCCACGATCGAGAGTTCGAATACGTGAAGCTAGGCACGTGTGGGCCCGCCTGCTGTGGTGACAACTGGGACCTCACCGTCACCGTCTTCTTCGGCGGCGGGTCGCTGTTCGACATCACCCGGATCTGGCTCGACATGAACATCCCCCTAGCTGAGGCGATAAAGCTCGTGGTCAACTTCTCGCCCACCATCCCCGAGATCTGCTTCGGCTGGACGTGGACGTTCTGAAGCCACAGGGAGGAGGCTACGACAGCCTCCCTCTCCAGAATCGGGAAAGGAGGCGCGTATGCGCAAGTTGATGTTGGTAGCGTTGTTGGCGTTGGGCGTCTCGGCCATCGCGGCCGAGCCGGGGAAGATCATCATCTGGGCCGACGACACCCGGACCCCGGTGTTCGAGGAGATCGGCAAGGCGTACAGCGAGGCCACCGGGATCCCAGTAGAGGTAGTGGAGGTAGGGTTCAACGAGATCCGCGGTCAGTTCATCACCGCCGCCCCCGCCGGGGAGGGCCCGGACATCATCATCGGTGCCCACGACTGGGTGGGCGAGCTGGTGGCCAACGGGCTTCTCGCGGAGATCGCCCTCCCCGATGAGCTGAAGGCCAAGTACGATGCCGTGGCCTTGGAGGCCTTCACCCACGGGGCTCTCTACGGCCTCCCCTACGCCCGGGAGGGGGTGGCCTTGGTTTACAACAAGGCCCTGCTGCCGGAGGCGCCGGCCACCTTCGAGGAGCTGATCGATTTCGCCCGGGACTTCACCGACCCCACCGTGCCCCAGTATGGGTTCGCGGTGCAGAACCCCGATCCCTACCATGAGTTCCCCTTCCTTTCCGCCTTCGGCGGGTACATCTTCGGCTACGATGAGGAAGGCAAGCTCAATCCGTGCGACATCGGCCTCGACTCCGAGGGTGCCATCACAGGGGCCGAGTACCTGGACGCCCTATTTGAGGAGGGGATACTGGCCGCGGGGATGGGCTGGGACATCTGGACCGGGCTCTTCTCCGAGGGCCGGATCGCCGCGGTGATCACCGGCCCTTGGGCCATCGGGATCGCCAAGGGCGCGGGAATCGACGTGGGCGTTGCGCCTATTCCGTTGATGAAGGGCCACATCCCAAAGCCCTTCGTGGGCGTCCAGGGTGTCATGGTCTCCGCCTTCTCCCCCAACCTCCCGCTGGTGGAGGACTTCCTCTTCAACTACTTTGCCACCGTAGACACCCAGCTCGCCCTCTACGAGCGAGACCCACGGATCCCCGCCTTCCTGCCCGCCTACGAGGCGGTGGCCGACGACCCGATCCTCAGGGGCTTCGCCGAATCCATAGCCAACGGCGTCCCCATGCCCAACATCCCCGAGATGTCGGCGGTCTGGGGGACTTGGTCCGACGCCATGGCCGCCATCGGGAACCAGGAGATGGAGCCCGCCGACGCCTTGAAGAAGGCCGCCGACGCCATCCGCGAGGTCCTCGGGTGCAAGTAGCCCTTAAGGTGGAGGGGGCGGTGTTCCGCCCCCTCCACCTTCCCCCGTCCAACCGGATCCCCAGGTACGGCCCGTGAGGCCCCTAAAAATGGACGGGTTGGGAAAAACGATCTTGAAGATCCTCTTCCTCAGCGCCCTCGGCGCCTTCGCCATCTACTGGGCCGCCCTGGCGGCGCTGGCGGGCGACTGGAAGGTAGTGCCCTTCGTGGTGCTCGGGGCGGCGGGGGTCTCGTGGCTCCTCCTCTCCGAGCGGGCCTATCCCTTGCGGTACCTGGCGCCCGGGCTCTTATTCATGACGGTGATGGTCCTCGTCCCGGTCGTCTACAACATCTACATCTCATTCACCAACTACTCCACCGGCCACATCCTCCGCAAGGATCAGGCCATCCAGGTACTGACCTCCAAGGAAATCCCCACCTCACCCCCTGTGCGCTTCCGCTTCACCGCGTACGGCACCGCCGATTACCTGCGCGTGATCGTGATCTCCACCCCCGAGGGCCCGCTCTTCGTGTCGCCGGAGGGTAAAGTAATGGATCCCGGGAGCTTTGCGGCTCCGGATGCGAACGGGGACGGCGTCCCGGACTCGGTGGATGGCTATCCGCCTCTCGGGACCAGGGAGTTCCTCGCAAACCACTACCCCGCGGTACAGCGGATCCGGATCCCCTGGGAAGAGGGTTGGCTCAGGCTCGCCACCCTCCGGGATTTCGGGTACTTCATCCCCCGCTACCGCTACGACCCTGAAAGGGACGCCATCATCGATACCCGCACCGGCAAGGTATACTACGCGGGGTTGGATCGCTTCGTGGCCGAGGACGGGGAGCCCCTGGATCCCGGCTGGCCCCGTTGGGTGGGGCTGGCAAACTACATCCGCTTCATCCGGGATCCCCGGTATCACCAGGCCTTCGGCCGGGTCTTTCTGTGGAACGTGGTCTGGGCCGTGCTAAGCGTGGCCTTCAGTTTCGTCCTGGGCCTGGCGTTGGCGATACTCCTGAACGACCGCAACCTCCGCCTGCGCAAGCTTTATAGATCGCTGCTCATCGTGCCCTACGCGATTCCTGCCTTCATCTCCATCCTTATCTGGAGGGGATTCTTCAACACCCACGTGGGACTCTTCAACGAAGTCCTCAAGTCATGGTTAGGCCCCCGGGCCGGGGTGCCCTGGCTAGACGATCCCTTTTGGGCCCGCTTTTCCCTGATATTCACCAACGTGTGGCTCACCTATCCCTACATGATGCTGGTCTCCCTGGGGGCCCTGCAGGCCATCCCCGGGGAGCTCTACGAGGCGGCGGCCATCGACGGGGCCGGGCCATGGAAGCGGTTCACCACCATTACCTTTCCTCTCCTTATGGTCTCGGTGGCACCGCTCCTGATCGGCTCCTTCTCCTTTAACTTTAACAACTTCACCATCATCTGGCTCATGACGCAGGGAGGGCCAGTGGTGGAGATCGGTTCCCAGGCCGGGGCCACCGACATCCTCCTCTCCTATGCCTACAAGCTCGCCTTCTATGGAGCTCGCGGCAACGAGTACTCCATGGCGGCAGTCTTCGGGGTGATCATCTTCGTTATCGTGGCGGTGATCTCCGGGATCAGCTTCACCCGGACCCGGGCGCTGGAGGAGGTATCCCGTGGCCTCTAGGAGGGTCCGCCCGGGGCGGATCGCCCGGAGGGGGCTGCGACACCTACTCGCCTGGATCGCCGTCGCCTTCGCCCTCTTCCCTGCCCTGTTCGTCTTGGGGACCTCCTTCAACCCAATGAACAACATCGCCACCACCCGTATTGTCCCCCGGAATCCCACGTTGGCGAATTATTTGGCAGTGTTCGAAAAGGGCCTAGGGGTTTGGCTCCTCAATACCGTAAAGGTAGCGGGGATCGCCGCCTCGGTGAGCGTGGCCTTCTGCGCGCTCGGAGCTTACGCCTTCTCCCGGTTCCGCTTTCGGGGGAGGAGGGCGGGGCTCCTGGCCCTGATGCTCGTCCAGACCTTCCCCCAGACCTTGGCCCTCGTGGCCATCTTCCTCATCCTCCACCACATCGGCTTCTATGCCCCGTGGATCGGGTTGAACACCCACTGGGGCCTAATCATCGTCTACCTCGGGGGATCCATCGGGTTCAACACTTGGCTCATGAAGGGTTTCTTCGACTCCATCCCCCGATCGCTGGAGGAATCGGCCTTGGTAGACGGAGCCACCCCATTCCAGGCGTTCAGATGGGTGGTTCTGCCTCTCGCGCGGCCGATCCTGGCGGTGATCTTCGTAATCCAGTTCATCACCCTCTACTCGGAGTACCTCATCGCCAACGTGATCCTGAAAGGGAAGGAGATGTACACCCTGTCGGTGGGACTCTACAACCTCATCGCCGAACACTACTCCGACCGGTGGGGGGAATTTGCCGCCGGGGCGGTGATCGGGGCGGCGATGATCCTTATCCTCTTCTACGCCTTACAGTCCCAGATCATTTCGGGCCTCATCCGAGGCGCGGTGAAGGAATAGGTCCCTTCGCAGCCCTCATCCGGGGACGGCATCGGGGATCTCGAGCTCGAGGCGGCGCATGCGGGGATAGAACAAGGCAACCAGGGTCGTCTCCAAGAGGAATACCCCGAAAACCATATACAGGAAGCCAATACCCCGTCCGGGCCCCACCCCGATAATCTTCCCCACGCTCCCCGCCAGCGGCCCGCCCACCGCCATCAGGGGTTCGAACACCCGATCCGCCAGCGGCCCTGCCAGGAGATACGCCAACGGCAGGGAAGACCACGCGATCATACGCCGGGTGGCGAATACTCTGCCCTGCATCTCGGGCGGGATCTTGACGAGCCAGATGGCTTGGCTGCAGCCATTGATGATGGGAAGGGAAAAGTAAACGAAGAACGCCGCGACGCCCAGAAGCAACGGGCTCGGAGGAAATCCCGCCACAAAGAGCATCGTCCCGAACAACGCTTCGGCCGCATAGATCCCGTAGATCCGCCGCCGCGGCCCACCCCAGGCGCTCATGAGGACTCCACCAGCCAGGAACCCAATTCCCCCTACAGAAAGGAGCCCTCCCAGTACCGCGCTCGTGGAGAAGCTCAGGACCAGCGGGGTGAAGAGGACGTATACGATTCCAATGACGAAATTGGCGAGCGCAAAAAGAAAGAGCATCCCCAAGAGCCCCCGCCGCTTGGCTATGTAACGCCAGCCATCCAGGGCCTCTTGGATCAGGGAGGTTCCCCTCCCTTCTGAAGCCCTCACAGGTCGGGGGATCCGAACCAGTGCCAGAGTGGAGACCGCGAAGAGGAACGTGGCGAAGTCTATGAGAATAATCCCCCGAAGGCCGATGACTCCCAGCATGGCCCCTGCCGCCGCGGGGGCCACCACTTGGGCTGTGGCCTGAGCCAGCTGCACCATCCCGCTCGCCCGGCCGTACTGGCCCTTGGGGACGAGGAGTCCGATGGAAGCCTGATAAGCCGGCCACTGAAACGCGCTGAAGGTGGAACTCGCTGCCATGAGGAGATAGATGTGCCACACCCGAAGTTGACCGGTGAAAAGCAGGACCGCGATCCCCAAGGTACAAAGTCCGGAGCCGGTGTCACTAGCTATCATCGTCCACCTGCGGTCCCAGCGGTCAACCAGAGCTCCGGCTATGGGCGAGAGTAGCACCCCCGGGAGGGCGGTGAACACCATGATGAGGGCAAACCTGGTTACAGAACCGGTGGTCTGGTAGGCCCACACACCGAGGCCGAACCCGGTGAGCTTCGATCCAACGAGCGAAACAAGCTGACCGAACCAAACCAGGAGAAACGCCTGTGCGCCTTCCACTGAAAACCCGTTTCCCGTGGATGCTCCCTAAGCTTTTCCTAATTGAACGAAGCCACTCTGGTCATGTCTTATATTAGGCCATATGGCTGTGAAGAGGCAAAACTCACCGAAGAGAACTGTGAAAAAACCCGAGGCCGGGATCCGGCAGCGGCATCGGGCCTCTCCCGGCCCCGGTGCCGCACTACTTGGGGGCGTAAAAACAGCGTTTGGGAGAGTGAACCTTGCCCTCCGCCTTGAGCTCCTTGATGGCCTTGGAGACCTCCTTTTTGTCCAACCCCGCGAGTTCGGCGATCTCTCCCGGCCTCAGGGGCTTGCCTGCCTTGGCCATAACCTCCAATACCTTGACCTTCACGTCTGCCATCTCCACCTCCTTCGGGAGCTTCGCTCGCATAATTATAGCGCTTATCATTTTAGACAAGGCCGGTCACATACTGGCACCGAACCGCATCTCCCTGTTACCATAGCAGAAATGGAGCTCGTTTCCGCTTTCGCCAGGTTCGGCTTGGCCCTGGCCATTGGCCTTCTAGCTGGACTGCAACGGGAACACTCCCAAAGCACGGGAGACCTCTTCGCCGGCATCAGGACCTTCGCCCTCACCGCCCTCCTCGGGGCCAGTGCTT
>MTNL01000021.1 GCA_002010365.1 Candidatus Acetothermia bacterium JdFR-50
GCCAANCTAACGACCCTAGTGGGCCGTGAGGGACTCGAACCCCCAACCCGCGGATTAAGAGTCCGCTGCTCTGCCAGTTGAGCTAACGGCCCAGCTTGCAAATCTTACGGCCCATCCGCTTTTTCTGTCAACCTTCTCGGGCCCAAACTATACGCAGCCTACATCCGCCGCGCAATTTGCCGCCCGGAGGAACCTTGTCCCCAGGGCCTCAATTCACGGGCCGCCGGCAAATTCTTTCGAGCTCTTCGGAATTTTGGCGGCTAAGGGACGTTTGTAATCTTGCCGATCGTTTGGGAGTGCCTTCATTATTCATTAAACGGGGAGGTGGTAGTAGTGCGCCTCTTCTGTTTCCTTTCGATGATCATTCTTTCAGGGCTGGTCCTTCTTTCCCGGGGAGAGGTGGTGATCAATGAGGTGGGATGGGCCGGAACGCTGGCCTCGGGATATGACGAATGGATCGAGCTCTATAACCCCTCCGAGGTTGCGGTAGACCTCTCCGGTTGGCGCTTGCTCCTGGGTGAGCGGGAGATCTCCCTCTCGGGGATGATCCCACCCCACGGGTTTTACCTCTTGGAACGCACCGACGATACCACCATACTGGCCATAGAGGCTGACCTTATCTACAAGGGTTCCATGGCCAATACCGGGACGGTGCTCATGCTCCTCGATCCGGAGGGCAACGTGGTGGATTCCGCCAACCTGGGGGCCCAGGAGGGCTGGTTCGCCGGAGACGTAGCATCGGCCGCCTCCATGGAGCGCGTTTCCCCCGAGATCCCCGATAGCCCCGTGGCCTGGCGTACCGGGATCGCGGGTGAGGTACACGATGTCGATGGGAACCCTATCCACGGGACGCCCAGATCGGAAAACGCCGCCCTCTCCCGCCTCCTGGTGATACGATTCGATCTTCCTGCCCCCAGTTTGGCCGGCACGGTGGAACTGGCCTGGGAGGTGGGAGGGGATGTGGAGGGAATCGTGGTGAAGATCTTTGTTAACAGAGGAGGGGTGTGGCAGCTCCTCGCCGAGGGGCTCCCTCCCCTGGGGAGCATTTCTCTGGATACCACCGCGTTTCCCAACGGTGTGATCCGCTTCGCCGTGGGGGCCTTCGATGGAAGGGGATCCCGGGGCGGCGTGGTGGTGGAAGGGGAAATAGCGAACTGAGTTTTTATGATCCAAAACACAGTTGGATATGGTTGAGCCCCCGGGGATTCTCCCCTACCATAGGAGAGATATGAAGAAGCGAGAGGTACTTGAGGGAGTGTTGAAGCAGATCAAGAAGGCTTACGGCGAGGGAGCCATTATGTGGCTCGGGGAACGCGCCGTGGCCGAAGAGGTGGAGGTCATACCCACCGGTTCCCTCGCCCTGGACATCGCGCTGGGGGTGGGGGGAGTACCCCGGGGGCGGATCGTGGAGATCTACGGTGCCGAGGCCTCGGGGAAAACCACGCTGGCCCTGCATATGATCGCCGAAACCCAGAGGCTGGGTGGGGTGGCGGCCTTCATCGACGCCGAACATGCCTTGGACCCCAATTACACCCGGGCCATTGGGGTGGATCTGGATCATCTCCTCCTCTCTCAGCCCAACTCCGGCGAGCAGGCCCTTGAGATAATGGAGCAGCTCACCCGCAGCGGCGCGGTGGATATGATCGTGGTGGACTCGGTGGCGGCACTCGTCCCCGAGGCGGAACTTCAGGGCCAGATGGGCGACACCCAGGTGGGGCTCCAGGCGCGGCTGATGTCCCAGGCGATGCGGAAGTTGGCCGCGGCCATCGCACAGTCCCGTACTGTTGCGGTGTTCGTGAATCAGATCCGCTCCACCATCCAATCCGGCCCCTGGGGTCCCAGCACCACCACCACCGGCGGCCGAGCCCTCAAGTTC
The DNA here is from genome assembly GCA_002010365.1 of Candidatus Acetothermia bacterium JdFR-50. GTDB lineage: Bacteria > Bipolaricaulota > Bipolaricaulia > Bipolaricaulales > Bipolaricaulaceae > UBA3571. The sequence goes on from MTNL01000021.1 coordinate 1,877, forward strand.
TACGCCTCGGTGAGGCTCCAGATCTGGTCCGAGGGCAAGCTCTCCGAGGGAAGCGAGCACGTGGGGATGAAGGTCCGGGTGCGGGTCACAAAGAACAAGGTGGCCCCGCCCTTCCGCGAGGCCGCCTTCGACGTGATCTACGGGAAGGGCATCGTCCGCGAGCGGGATATCCTACACACCGCCGAATCGCTGGGGATCGTGACCCGTTCGGGCTCGTGGTACTCATACGGGGACGTGCGGCTTGGGCAGGGGATAAGCCAGGCCGCGGCCTTCATCGCCGAGAACCCCGACATCGCCGAGCGGATGGTGGCGGAGATCCGGGAGAAGGTTGGGATCCCGGAGCCAAGGCCCCTGGGTGAGTGAGCGGGAACGGGCGTACAAATACCTCCTCCATCTCCTTTCCATACGGCCCCGCACGGAGGAGGAAGCCCGACGGAAGCTCCGGGGCAAGGGTTTTTCTTCCGAAGCCATCGAGGATGTGATCGCTCGTGCCAAGGAGGAGAAGCTCCTAGATGACCGCCTCTTCGCGCGCCTCTACGCCGAGGACCGGGCCTTCCGCCGTCCCCGAGCCAAACGCCTGATAGAACAGGAGCTCGCCCGTAAGGGGATTCCCTCCGAGCTCGTCCGGGAGGCGATAGATAGGGCCCTGGGAGAGGTAGAGGATGCTGACCTCGCCCGGGAAGCACTGAGGAGGCGGCTTCCGGCCCTGGAGGGGCTACCGCGGGAAGCGGCCCTGCGGAGGGCGTTTTCCTATCTTCTGCGGCGCGGATTCCCCCCGGGGATCGCCCGGGAGGTGGTCCAGGAGCTCTTGGGATCCGGTGGTCCTGAGGAGGGTCGAGATGGAAATACGGGTGGGCTTGGGGATTGACTTCCACCGCTTTTCCCCCGAAAGGAAGCTCTTCCTCGGGGGTGTGGAGATCTCCCACGATCGGGGGCTCGAGGGCCACTCCGACGCCGACGTGTTACTCCATGCCATTTGCGATGCCTTCCTTGGGGCCGCGGCGCTAGGGGATATCGGCATCCACTTCCCGTCCGGGGATCCCGCGTATGCGGGCATCTCCTCCCTGGAGCTCTTGCGGAGGGTGCGGGAGCTCTTGCGTGGAAACGGGGTCGTCCCGCTACAGGTGGACGCCACGGTGATCGCCGAGGTCCCGAAGATCTCCCCCTATGTCCCCGAGATGCGGGGGAGGATCGCCGACGTCCTCGGGATCCCGCGGGAGAACGTCTCGATAAAGGCCACAACGCCAGAGCGAATGGGAGCTCTGGGGCGGGAAGAGGGGATCGCTGCTTTCGCGGTCGCCCTGGTTAGGCTTCGGTAGGTCCCGGCACGGGCGTGTCTTGACAAGACAGAGAACGGATACTCCCGGGCCAAGTTCGCGGCAGCCGAGAAAAGGGCACAGGGTTTTCTTAGGTTCTTAAGGTCCATCGCCGAAATCGTGTGTCCTTTTGTCTTTCCGTGAAATGGACGAGCCCTTTCAAGTCCCGCTTTTCGTAAGTAGTGTCCCAGAGGAGGGAAGGCTTGCGTGCGAGACAAAACGCGCGACTGTATCCCAGAGCATCTCCCGCCTCATCCAGGTGACAGAGGAGGAAGTGAAGGTATGGAACGGTCGCCCCCTCTCTCCCGGGAGTACCACGCCATTTACATGGCCCACCTTCGTGAGCGCAAGGAGAGGGAAGGAGGCCAAAGAGCCGGTGTACGTAGCCCTGGGAGTGAAGGCCAATGGGGCGAGGAAGGTTTTGGGGTTCTGGCTTTCGGAACCGAAGGTGAGTTGACTCACGACTGGAAGGCGGTATTGCGGGAGCTTTGGGATCGAGGGGTGCGGGAAGTCAAGGTCTTCGTGAACGACGCTCTCCCCGGGATAGAGGAGGCGATCCGAGAGCTCTTTCCCGGATCGAAGTCGCAGCTCTGTGGGGCCCACACCTTAAGGCACACCCTCTCCCAGGTGCGAAAGGGCTATCGGGCCGCCATGGTGGAGGATCTGGAAGCCATTTACCGGGTGAATACACAGAAAAAGGGGGACTGGGAGGCCCTGGTGGAATCGGAAAGGAGGTAGGCCAAGAAGTCCCCGAAGCTTGTGGCGAGATGGGTGGAGAAAAGCTATGAGCTGTTGGAATTCCTCAACCATCCCAAACCGATCCGGTCCTCCCTTTACCTTACCAACCAGCTTGAGCGGTTGATGAAGGAAGTGAAGAGAAGGACGCGGACGGTAGGAGTGTTCGGATGTCCCGAGGCGTTGGAGAAGGTCTCATACTTAGTGCTGGTGGAAAAAGAGCGGACGGGTTTGGGCAGGGAGGTCCTTGGATATGCAAAAACTCAAACGGGAAACTGCCATGGCATCGGGATACACAAAATGAGGCACTGCTAAATATCCCCCAAATCTGTGCATACCTACTTCAGACCCATGTTGCCACGGTCTTCAACAGATGTTCCCACACCAAATCCAAATGGCAGATCCGATGATCCCTAATGTGTTCAGGAAAGCGCCCCCATTTTACGCCTCCAATCCTTCCGCCACCTTCGAGGTATAATGAAAATGGGAATACCACATCTTGTGGACTTCCCCATGAATCCAACGAGGAGGTGGAGTGCAGTCGGATTGCCGAAAGGCCTAACCGGTTTTTTCGGCGTCCCGATAAAGGCAAACCCGGAGAGATCCGGGGACGCAAAGTCGCAGGCCCTCCCGCACCACAGGTGGCGAAGGGTGGCTGGACCGCCGAAGGATGTCAAGAAAACTTCACAAATGGTTGGTAATTTGTGGCGCAGTTCTTCTTTCCCTTTCTGTTCTCCTAGGTACCTCATGGTACAAAACTCTAAATAGGATTAATCAAAAGCAATCTCAGGATGTCGCGGATGAAATGAGTTTAGAGGGGGCGGGTGGAGCATTTCTGCCTGCCCAGGATACGGTTCAATGGGGGCTGACCGCGATCAGGGCTCCGACGGCATGGCGGGTGACCAGCGGATCGGCTGAAGTCGTGGTTGCGGTCATCGATTCGGGTATCGACCACCGCATACCGGAGCTCGAGGCGATGATGTGGCGAAACCCCGGGGAGATCCCGGGGAATGGGGTTGATGATGACCGAAACGGCTATGTAGACGACGTTTTTGGGTGGGATTTCCGAGACGATGATCCAAGCTCCCTGACCGGCACACCGATTTACTGGCATGGCACTTTCGTTGCCGGTTTAATCGCTGCTACCCATAATCCCATCTTGAACACGGGAGGCGTTGCTCCAGGAACTCGGATTATGGACCTCAGGTTTCTCGATTCCAGGGGACTTTTTTATACCAACGATTGGGGAAAGCTGATACGTGCGATCAATTATGCGGTGCGTAATGGGGCGCGAATCATAAATCTCTCCATTTACTCCAAAGTGATCCCCCCGGAATCGGTGCGACAGGCGCTCCACCGGGCGATGGAAAAAGGGGTCCTGGTGGTGGGGATCGTAGGGAATACTGGGACCCGTGTGGGGTATTTCGGACGCTGGAGCGAGGTGGTTGCGGTAGGAGCTGTGGATGAGGAAGGAGGCGTGGCCGCCTTTTCCAACCGCGGCCCCGAGGTCGCTCTGGTCGGCCCGGGAGTCGACATTGTTTCCCAGGGGATGGGTGGATTGCCGCGGACCGCCTCCGGGACCTCCTTCGCCGCTCCACATGTAGCAGGGGTTGCGGCGCTTCTCCTTTCCATCAGTCCCAACCTCACCCCGGCCGAGCTCCTCGAGTACCTCCAGACAACGGCCAAGGACCTGGGCGAGCCAGGGAAGGACTCCGCCACGGGAGCGGGCCTGGTGGATGCTGCCGCCGCGGTGGAGGCGGTGAAGGCCGCTATCGAAAAAGGAGAGCTATTCGGCAGGTGATCTTGGAGATTTGCTTGGTAAGGGCGAGGTCCGTGATATAACAAAAGGAGCTAGTTGCATTCTTGGAGAGGGCTCACAGGATGTTCGGGGACAAAAAGCGATCCTGAGACTGGTACGTAGCCTGGATCCTGTACTCGCGTCAGGCTGGGGTCTTGGCACCGGAAAGTAACTCCAGGATTACCTTGAACTGCGGGGTGAACTTTTGTTAGTTGCCCATTCCGATCCCCTCCTTGGACACTAACTTTCTCTGAAGGAGATGTCCAAATTCAGGGGACCACTACACACTAACTACCTGGCCTTTAACCCCTTAAGACTCTGCCGCCTCCAACACCCACCGGAACTTGGGCGCCAAACTTCAGTTCTGTCGCTTCCCTCTGTACCCCCAGCGGGACCAAAGAGCTCCACAACTCTTAGGTACTCCGGGCGATTTCACTCTAGGCATGTACTTCTGCTCATCGCTCTATCGCCAATCAAGGACCTCCTTGTCCCGGGGATTGTTTCGGGGAAGCTGAAGGGAAGATCTCGAACACCAAGGTTCGCTCGAGCAAAATCTTTTTTGTGATTTCCTCTCGCGGGACTATCACCGAAAATTCCAATATCAATCGGTGCTCTCCTAGTCCTCCTCGCTTAAGGAGGACACTTTTGCAGCCCAGGGGCAGGAGTTTCTTCTCGAAAAGGAAATAGGTGCCCGCAGGAACCACCTGTTCCTTTCTGCAATCTAACTTTACTGTTACTACCCAAGGAATATTGCTACGCACTGCCAGGACTATTACTCCCTTGTAAACAGCAAAATCCTCCGCTGGGCGTGGAAGTTCGAAAGGGTGGGGCACCGCTCTTTCAGCTGTTTCACGGGGGAATTCCGATAGGGTCTGCCGTGGCAATATGCTCCAAACGATCGTCACCTTCCCCTCTCCTTTTCCGAAGACGCATAAAGAGGCAATAAAGAAAATCGCACACACTACATACAAGCACCGTCCTTGGCTACACCCGTTTTTCATCATGTCTAATCCCTCGGCCAGAAAATATATCGTCGCAGGGCCAAAACGCTAGCGAGGCGTGCCCGAGCGATGATCTCCCTAAGCCGGAGGAGGTTCCACGCCGACAGCACGTTCTTGTTCCGAAAAACGGGAGATACCAAAGAGTGCGCCTAGAGTTGCTCCGCTTTGGTGAGGAAGGTTTTTTGACGCCGCGGATATGATCCACTGTATCTACTCGAATTTACAAACGACAGACTGTCTGTTGGGCTCCTTGATGAGGGCTGGCGCAGCATGATCGCGTAGGATTTGGTCTTTACTTTAATAAATTCAAAAGAAAAGACCTGACCCCAAATCGTAATTTTTAAATCTAATTTATGATATTGGTAATTGTTTGTTAACGCAACTTTGTCCTATAATTAGATGGTTATTGTGGGGAGCTTTAAGCGATATTGTTTTATCTTTTGTTTGCTTTGCTTTCTTGTAATCCTCTCTGTGGGAGTGATTACCCTCTCCCATTGGATTTACGTAAAAGAGGTGGCCAGACTCATCGATGTGGGAGAGGATGTCTTTCAACAACTCAACATCACGATTAGCGAGCGTTTCCGCCATTTTTTGGAAGAAATAACTTTTCTGTTAGAGACACCTGAACTAAAGGAGTTCGTAGAGAACGATTTTCGGCTCGACGGACATGTGAGTGAAGTCCAAAGCTTGTTCTTGCGTTTTGCCTCTTTGCATCAAGAGTTCCACCGGGCAAGGATTATCGCTCATTCCGGTTGGGAAGTGATGCGAGTCGACAGAAGCGATGACGGGATTCCAGTGCTTGCACTTCCTCAGGAGCTCCAATACAGAGGTGACAGTTACTACTTTAATAAAACAATAGAGTTTAGCGAAGGCGAATTTTATTTTTCACCGCTTAACGTTGAGGACGATAAAATTATTATTCAGATAGCTACACCTCTCTTCGACTCCGCAGGAAAAAAGAAAGGCATTGTGGTTTTGGACATCTACGCGAAGACCCTTTTCTATCCCTTATCCACTAAGCTGTTCCTCTCAACAGATAAAGGACAATGGTTCGTTTTAACTCCTGAAGGCAAATTTGATATTTGTGAAACCTGTGAGTTCGACGAACTTTTGCAAGTGGAACAATTAAGGTTAAAAAAATTCGGTCGTGGTCTAATCTTTTACCAAATGATGGAGCCCTGGCCCGGTTGGCGGCTAATGGTCGTGAAGGAGATGCCTTCTGATCCTTTATACATTTTCCGTCTGCAGCTGATATTGGGAGCAACGATGGGCTTCAACGCGATATTGGTGTTAGTCTTCATTATCTTTGCATACTTTCTACGACAAACTCGAAGGCTCAATCGGTTTCAAAGAGGGATGATTTACTCCCTTACCTTGCTTGCCGAAGAGCGCGATCAGGAGACTGCAAATCACCTTGAGCGCGTGCAGCGTTACTCCGTTTGCCTAGCCCAGGAACTCCGTAAGGACCCACGCTATCGACAAGCGATAACGAAGGAGTTTATAACGAATCTTTCCCTAGCTGGCCCCCTACATGACATCGGCAAGGTGGGTGTCCCGGACTATGTGCTACATAAACAAGGCTCTCTCAACAAAGAGGAGAGGCGCCTCATGGAGATGCATGTGCGCATCGGGTCTCAGATCCTGGAACGGCTGATACGTCAGTTCGGCCTTAAAGAGCGGTATCTCTGGATGGCTAAAAATATATGTGCTTACCATCACGAGCGCTATGACGGAACAGGTTATCCGGAAGGACTAAAGGGAGAAGAGATTCCTCTAGAGGCTCGGATCTTTGCGGTGGCTGACGCTTACGATGCAATTCGCTCCAAGCGTCCCTATAAGGGACCGCTATCGCACGAGGAAGCAGTAAGACGAATTAAAGAGGGAGCCGGTCGATACTTTGACCCTCGGGTAGTGGAAGCTTTTCTTCGGTGTGAGAAGGAATTCCAACGAATTAGTGAATCTTTTAAAGACAATTAAATTTGACGATCAACGTACGCTTTTTCAAGCGTGGGAGTCTGCTATTGGCCTCTGTATTTGAGTAGTGTTTAATACAGGGGGAGTAGCTCTTGGTATCGGTGGCTTGTGCTGCTTGACTTGCAACGCTCCCTTCACCGCTTTCCTCGTCCAATCGCGATCCACCGGGAGGTGGGGACAAGAATTTTGTGTCACATTTTGTGGCGTGGGATACTTTTTGGCAGACATCTACCCAAAGCCTTTTGGTTTTTTCAAAATCCTTAAGTCTTCGTTTCCATTTGGCTTCTTGCCGCTCACATTCAAGATACAAGAGCTTGTAGATGGTCTCCGGCTTGGGGAACTTATGGCTTTTCCCTTCCGTCCCCCTCCTCCTTTTTGGCCAAAGTAGCCCGTACTTTGTGGACGAGACTTGTACCAGTCGGCTTTGGGGTAGATCCGCAGGATCGCCTCCTGCATCCCCGGCAGCCCATCGCCCACAAACACCAGCGCTTCCCTTACTCCTAGCTCCCACAGATCTTCCAACACCTCCTGCCACATCGCGCTGGATTCGCTCGGGAAAAGGTATAACCCCAATACATCCCTGCCCCTCAGGAAACACAACATATACCGATCCCTTCCTGATCCCAGAATCATTCCGCACCGCTTTCATAAACAGACCAAGTACGCGATGACGTAGCGTCTCGTGAGGAGGTGGTCCCGAAAAGCCTCCCTTGTTCCAACACCAGAATCGGTGATCCGGCTGATGGGTACAGTGGGGAGCAGTGGTGCCTACGAAGATGTCCCATCACCTCCCTCACCGTGCGTTCCGAGACCTCACAGCATACCAGTACCAGGTCGGCGAGGTCGACAGTCCTTCTGGTGTAGGGAGCGAAGGGGGAGGGCTTGAAGCGACCCTGCCGATCGTGGGGGACGCGGAACTGTACCTGGCCGAAAGGGGTGTCCAGTATTTAGGGGTTGGAGGCCGCTCTTATGTCCCCCGTTTTCCGGAATGAACGCGTCCCGTTCCAATAAAAGAAGAGCTTGGAGCTTTTCGGTCACCACTTCCCTTACCGTCTCCCGCAGAAGCGCCTCAAGTTCGCCCCTGTCAGAAATGGGGTACCCCCTTATCCAAAGTACTTCGTCACAATCCGTGACACAGAATTAGTTACACCACCCGATTTTTGAAAGAGTTTGTTGATTCAAAGGAATTGTTACAACGTGTTCTCCGGGTATCCTTGAGCAATCGGCTTTCAAAGGAGGGCGCAGGGTGCCGGAGAGTTTTGGGCTCGTGGGGCTGCCGAACGCGGGGAAGTCCACCATCTTCAACGCCCTCACCGCCGCGGGCGCCAAGGTGGAGGCCTACCCCTTCTGTACCCTCGAACCCCACCGCGGGATCGCCGCTGTCCCCGACCCGCGCCTCGACGCCCTCCACGCCCTCTTCCCCGAGAAGAAAAAGGTCCCTGCCACCATCGAGGTGGTGGATATCGCCGGACTCGTCAAGGGAGCTTCCCAGGGGGAGGGCCTCGGGAACCAGTTCCTCGCCGAGATCCGGGGCGTGGATGCCATCCTTCACGTGGTGCGCTGTTTCCCCGACCCGGAGATCCCCCACCCCACGGGCGACATCGATCCCCGCCGGGATATAGAGATCGTGGAGACCGAGCTCCTCCTTAAGGATCTCGAGACCTTGGAGCGCAGGAAGGCCAGGATCGAGAAGATCGCGAGAACCGGCGACAAATCCGCCCGGGAGGAGCTCGCCCTCATCGAGCGCCTCATCGAGGGGATCGGGAAGGGCCTCCCCATCCGCAAGATGGGCTTGAAGCCCGAGGAGCTCGAGTTCCTCAAGGACCTAAAGCCCCTCACCGCGAAGCCCGTGCTTTATGTGGCCAATACCGGAGACGACGGGGAGAACGAGTACACCGAGGCCGTGGCCCGGATCGCCCGGGAGGAAGGGGCGGGGTACGTGGTGATCCGGGGGCGGCTGGAGGCGGAGATCGCCGAGGCCGCGGAGACGGAGGAGGAGCGGCGGGCGTACCTGGCCGAATGGGGCCTCGGGGAATCGGCCCTTTCGCGGTTGGTGCGGGCGGCCTATGAGCTTTTGGACCTCGCCACCTTCTACACCATCGAGGGGCCAGAGGTGCGGGCCTGGACCGTGCCAAGGGGCACAAAAGCTCCCGACGCCGGCGCCGAGATCCACACCGACTTCCGCGACCGGTTCGTCCTGGCTGAAGTGGTGAACTGGAGGGAGCTCGTGGACGCGGGCTCGGACAAGGCCCTGCGCGAGGCCGGTCGGTGGCGCCGGGTGGGCCACGATTACGAGGTCCAGGACGGGGACGTGATCCACTTCATTTGCGCCTAGGGATGGCCACCCTCGCCCTCACCCTCGCCACCGCTATCTGGGGCTGGAGTTTCGTGCCCGTGAAGGAGGCCATGGGGCACACCTCCCCCCTATGGTTCCTCGCCCTGCGGTTCGCCATCGCGAGCGTCCTTTTCCTCCCCCTGGCCCCCCGCCGGGCCCGGGATTGGGGACAAGGGTTCCTCCTGGGGCTCTTCCTCTTCGCCGGCTACGCCCTCCAGACATGGGGACTCGTCTACACCACCGCCCAAAAGTCCGGCCTCATCACCGGGCTCTCGGTCGTCCTCGTCCCCCCCATCGCGCATCTTTTCGGGGAGAGGACCCCCCTTCACACCTGGGTCGGGATGGGGGTCGCCGCGGCCGGAGTGGCCATCCTCGCCCTGGGGGGTGGGGGGCCGCTGGGGCCCGCGAGCTTCGGGGATTTCCTCACCGTGCTCGGGGCGATCTCCTACGCCCTTTACCTAGTGTTCCAGGGGAGGTGGGTGGGGGAGGGGAAGTGGCACCGGTTGCTCCTCCCCCAGTTCGCCGCCGTGGGGGCCCTCTCGGCTTTGGGGGCCGTGGCCACCGGGAGCGTCGTCCTTCCCGTAATCGGGGTCGTGTGGCGGAAGGCCGCCTCCACCGCGGTGCTCGCCAGCGGGGTCTCCTTCTGGCTCCTCCTTTGGGCCCAGCGACACCTCCCCACGGGCTACACCGCGCTGGTCCTGGCACTGGAGCCCGCGTTCGCCGCCCTATTCGGGTGGTGGCTTTTGGGGGAGGTCCTCACCGGGCTCCAGCTCCTCGGGGCCTGCCTGATCCTCCTGGGAATCCTGTGGCCCAATCTCCGAGGCTATTCGGAAAAACCACAGCGGACGAGGTAGAATAACTTTTTAAGGTCCAGCACGCCCAGGAGGTGGGGATGCTCGATGCGCGAAAGGTCCCACGGTGTATGAGCACCCAGCACCCCGACAACGTCCAGACCCCATTTTTCGCCGATCATTCCGTTCTCCAAGGAGAGGATGAGGTGAAGGAGGCGTTTTACGCCTACTCGCACCTGGGCTGCACCGAGCAGATGTGGGACTACGAGGGGAAGGAAGTGGACCCCTTCGTGGTGAAGAAGCTCCTCACCCGCTACGAGGGGTTCTTCCGGGAGCACCGGCTGGGGGAGGAGGTCTTCCTCACCCTACGCGTCCCGAACCCCCGGGTGGAGAGGGCCGAGGGGAAGGTGCTCCTGGAGACCCTGGAGAGCATCCCCCGCTCCTGCGACGCCGCCCGGCTCTTCTACGGGGACGACGCCCC
>MTNL01000022.1 GCA_002010365.1 Candidatus Acetothermia bacterium JdFR-50
GGGAGGGAGGTGAGAAAAGTCTCAAATGGCATAAAAATCCTGAAAAAAACAGATTATTTCAAGGAGGTTTATAATGAGGACCTTGGGCAATATCTTGTGGCATTTTCCGTTCCTGGGGTTTGTGAACGCGATCGCAACGTATCTCTTGGGAGTGCTGCTGTTAATCACCGTAATCGCCGCTCCGATTGGTCGCGGGCTCATGGAACTGGGAAAATTCCTTATCGCTCCCTACAGCCGTGCCATGGTCAAGGAATCACAACTGCGTTCTGGGGGATCCGCAGCTGGGAACAAGATCTGGAAGGCATATTCAACTGTTATTTCGCTTGTATACGTTCTGATCTTTGGAATTCCTCTTAGTTTGCTGACCATATTCCAAATAGCTGGTCTTTTTATCACCATCGTCGGTATCCCCGTAGCAATAGTTATGGCGAAGTCCTTGGGCACCTATTTCAATCCGGTCGGGAAAAAGTGTGTACCTATAACTGTCGTCGCGGAATTGGAACGAAAAAAGGCTCAAAAATATCTCAAGCAGGGATAGATTCCCCTCAACAAGGAAAAGCGAATGGCTGCGGTTTTTGAGGATGTTCCAAATATGCCATGAGCGACGTGCAGGACATCATAGCCCGGAGCTTGATAAAAAGGGGAGGTTATCGTGTGGCGGGCTAAGTGGTGGGCGGTTGGCTTACTAGCAGGAGCCTTGGGGACGTTGGTGGGGTGCATCGATGTCATCTGTCCACTCTTTGAAGAGAAAACTCAGGTTCACGATTATATGAATGTGACCGTCAAGTCGTGTCATTTGCTCATACCCGAGGGCACACCGGTAGCGCAGGTCGTGGCCTACCAGGGACATCCGCGAACTGAAATAGGGGGCAGCGATGAGTATCCTCTGAATGACACTTGGAGAAATGGTTCCTTCTTACCCAGCCCGGAAGCACACGCGGAATTTTTCGATCGCCTATATTTACAAGTTTATTATCCCGGATGGTTTCTCTTCGATCTCGGAGGTCTTTGCACTTCTGTATACATAGCCCTTGTTCAGGATCATGGTCCGTATCCGGAGGAAGCACTGGAGTACAGACTCGAGGTTTCATTGGATGGGCTGAACTTCGTGCCGGTGCCAAACGATGTGCCGCTCACACTTTATCGGCGTGGTTGGTCCGCTGCTGGGGAGAATCTTATCACCAGCGGAGCGTTGCCTGAAAGCGAACCGGAGGCCGAACCCGGTGGGAGCGGCTCGTGGCCTGATACACTGAATGATGACTGGTCAGCCTGTTGGGATTTGCTAAAACCTTCACGATATCTAAAATTAATTCCGTTGAGTTTTGATCCACATCGTGAACCCGAAGTGGATGCCGTGAAAGGCCTGGACTTTTTGGCAGAGCCGCAGGTTGCCGATGCCTTCAATTATCCCGTGGGGTGGCCCCGTTACTTGAACGGCACCGGGTACGTCACCGAGGCCTCGGATGGGGACAGATGGTACAATGCTCAGGACTTCGGGGTCCAGAACCCCGGGCACGGGGGCTACCATCCGGGTGAAGATTGGAACGACGAACGGGGCGACGAAAGCGATGTGGGCGCCCCGGTGTTCGCGGTTGCCAATGGGGAAGTTTGGTCGATAAGGAGAATTGAGCTTCCGGATGTGGGATACGTAGGGAAGGGACTGGCGCTCAAGCACACCCTTCCCGATAGGACGGAAGTTTACTCGGTATACATCCACATTCAGGTCAGGGATGACATTGAACAGCGCTTCGCACTCGGCCTTCCTGTGTTTGTCTTGCGGAGTGAACAAATCGGCACCATAGCCGACATCTCATCCTTGTTTGCTCATCTGCATTTCGAAATCCGCACCAAAGAAATGGACCCGAACGATTGGTATCCCCACGACAACGAGAAGGGATATTACCTTTCGGAGGAGAAACTTCGGAAGGACGGCTTCACCGTGGACCCTTCTTCGTTCATCGATGCCCATCGGTAAACAGCATGGAACTTCCCTTTGTGGAAGGGGGTGATTTGATATATTAAAAAGGGAGAGGTTGTACAGATAGGAACGGAGTTCAGTATAACCTTAAAGGGACTGATCACGAGGAGGTGATGTAATGGTGCGAAAGGTGAGCCGCACAGTGGTGCTATTGGCAATTGGGTTGGCCACGATGTTGTTGTACGGACCATGGAATACTAAAACGCGGGAGGGAGCTAGCTTGTCTACATCCTCACCGGCGAACGGGGGCAACGCGCTCGGCCTGGTCCCCCCGGCCTTCGCCCAGGAGGTGGAGAGGAGTTTTCTAGAGGAGGAGGCCGGGATCTCCCTTTATGTGAATGCGGGGGAGGAGATCGACCTCTCTCAAGCCAAGGCCCTTTATAAAGTGCTCGAGGACGAGACTGAGTCTTACCTCATCGGCACGGTTGAGCTCTCAGGATACGGGGAGGAGTGGTGGCCCCACGTGTGGATCCAAAAGGATGGCTGGATCGTTGTTTACTACCTGAAGGAGGAACCCACAAGCAGGCTGATGGACTGGTTTGCTTACGAGCGAGCGGGAGGTGGGGAGATCAACACCACCACGTTGAGGGAAGTGCTCCTCTCGGTGGCCAGCAATTTGAAACTCGATCTCACCATGATCCAGCGTGATATGCGCTATTACCACTGGCAGTATCCGGAGGCCAAGAAGCTGCTGGTAGTCTTGGACACCACCGACGCCGGTTCCGACACCTTCAAATACACTATTCCCGGCTCTCTGAAACTGTACGAGGTATCTGGTTCCCACTTCGGTAATGTAGGATGCTGCGTACAGTGGTCACAAACTACAATAGACGATGAGGTATTTAAGAAAGGCGGCAATGAAAAGTATGTATTAGTGGGATTTTTAACGGGGCAAGCTGCTGCCCAAGGGGTCCAACATGAAGTAGTGCTTAAGCACAAAGGTGGCTGGATGGGCATCGCCCTGTTCTTTCTCTACAGTTAGGCGATGCGGCTGAAATATCTGCTCATTTTGGGGGCGGGGATTTTGCTGGCAGGGATTTTGCTGTTTTTCTTTTTATGGCCTAAGGGAGGAGATAACGTACAATTGCTTACAGGGCCCGTGCAGCCGCTGGGTGAGATAGGGATTGAGGGCGAATCAACGATCGAATGGTCGGTGGATCTATCCTTAGAGCAGAGGCTCTCTCCACTGGCCCGGAGGGTACGTCCCAGGATCATGTTGACCTGGTCCGCTGCGACCGCGTCAACTTTTTCGGTTGGCTTACACGAGCTGACCACTATTGCTAAGGAGGTGCGCCCGCGAATCCTCGTTGCCTGGGCTACCTTTTCCACCTCGGTCTCACCCCAAGTCGCCGAGAGCGAATTGATCGGGGAGACCACCGGGGTGGATCCCCGGATCCTGTTCGATGCTGCGGCTACCACAGCAGCTCCACACCTCGGCGGCTGGACCTCCCTCGGCGCGGAAGCTTCTGTGGTGTCACCCCGGATCCTCTTCGGTAGCGCGGCCCTATCGACGCTGGATTTGGCCTTCCAAACCGCTCCTGCAGAACTGGAAACGTTCTTTTCCGCCCCTCGAGTTCTGCTCGATGCCTCCGGGTTGGGAAGCCCTGTAGAGCTTGAAGGGCCGCCCGAACTTCCGGAGAAGTAGGGGCACTATTGGCAGTAGGAGGGACGTGCGATGGAGATCGAAGTGAAGTGGTGGAGGGTCGTTTCGGCGCTTGTGCTACTCGTGATCTTGCTATCAAGTGGTTGTGGAACCAAACCGGGCATTCCCGGCACATACGAGTGCACCCGTCCCACCTCGCTGAGCGAGCTTTCCTCGCTACTTGTCTTCGAGAAGGGAGACAAGCTTGAACTGCGGGAGAACGGGGACGTGGTCGTGACCTCGAAGAGGGGGGAATATACCCTCGAGGGGGAGTGGATCGAAGACGACGGCGTCGTCGAGATAGTTCTTTACATGCCCGGAGGTTACACGCTTAACTTGGCGGCTGCGTTGGAGGGCAAGAAGCTCGTGTTCGAGGATAAAAGCGAATGGCAGAAGCGTCGCTGAAAACGGTGGGCTACTTTTACTACTTTTTAGAACAAGCCCCCGAGGAGGCGCGAGCACGCTGATGAAAATGCTGGTGTGGAAACGGCTATAGAAATCATCTCTTGCGCTAAGGGTGAGCTGGGAGCTTGACAGTGACTGTGTGGGAACGGAAAATAATTGTACGGTTGGGGCCGTAGCTCAGTTGGGAGAGCGCTGGCATGGCATGCCAGAGGTCACGGGTTCAAGTCCCGTCGGCTCCACCATTATCGTTCTCCTTTTTCTCCTCCCTTCTTGGGCTCTGGGGGCTAACCTTGAGGCCACTTTGGGCTGGCAAGGGGTCCCCGTCGATGGCGCCGTCAACCCCCTCTACGTCCGCATAGCCAACCCCAATCCCGACGTCCTCCGAGGTACCCTGACGATCTCCCAGCGGATCGGCTCCCTTTGGCGGGGATGGGCCGAGCGCACGCTGGAGCTTGCCCTCGTCCTCCCCCCGCGGAGAAGCTCTACCTACCTCCTCCCATGGCCCCTTCATCCCGGGGAGCATACCCTTCACCTCTCGCTCCGGAACCAGGCCGGCGCCTTGGCAGAGGCAGAGCTCTCTCTGACCACACCGATGGAAGGACTCGCGGGATATATTGGTCCCCCACCGGGGGATTTGCCCCCGCAGCCATCTATCCCTTTAGCCCCATCCCAATTGTCTTCTGACCCCCTCCTACTATCCCCCTTCCGTGATCTTTACCTGGGCGGGTTTTCCCTTCCCCCGGAGCTCCGAGAGACACTACCGGCCTGGAAAAGCTTCTTACGCGAACCTTCGCCGCGGTCCTTTCTCGAGCGGGAAGTCTTCGCCAAGGCACTGGGGGAGATCCCCTTGACCCGAAGACCCCTGGGAATCATCGCGGCGGGGACGCTGCTCTATCTGGGAGCCCTCTACTTCGCCGTGGGCCGGCTCTGCCGGGAGGGCAACTGGCGTATTTACCTCGTCGTTTCCCTCATCGCCATGGGAGGATCCCTCCTAGGAACGGCCTACATCCCCGGTGAGCGTGCCGTGGAGGCGTGGTGGGAGATCCGCGATGTCCGCGCTCCGGCGTATAGCTTGTACTTCGTGGCCCTGGCAACAAAGGAGGACGTGGAATGGGAACTGCCCGGCTTTTGGATCGAACTCCTGCCCACGGAGGAGTCTAGCTGGTCGGGACGGGATTTGACCTGGGTTTTCGCCTTTGGGGATAAGAGGAGCTCCCTCACCATCGCCCCGGGAAGGGAGCGAATCCTCTGGACTATCGCTCCGCGGGGGAAAACCCCTGTGGAGGAGAGGTTCTTTGTTACCCTGGAAGGGATCCTCACCCCTGATGGCCGTGTCCTGAGCCGGGAGAGTTTCCGCCGGGGACTGAGGCGGGGCTTGCGGCCAGTGGTGGAGAAGCTCTTGGATTATCTTTCCCCGGGAGACGCCATTTGCCTGGGGTACCGCCGCGAGGAGGGCAAAGCTTATGTCCGGCACGAATTCACCGTCCTTCTGGAGCGGACGGAGAATTAGGTTCGGCTTTTCTTCGGGCCTTCTGACGCCGATCCAGGGGCTTTCGCTTCTGGCGGCCATCGCCCTCTTCCTCTCCTTCCTCTCGCCGGGCGAGGTACGGGGTTGGGATACGCTCCTCCCCTTCGTGCAGCGTTCTTTCTTCCCGAAGGTGCTCGTGATCCTCCTCGGCATCGCGGGGTTACAACTCGGCAACGCGGAGCGACGTTGGATCATTCCCCACGCTACCCCCAGGACCCGAGCCATCCGGCTTCTCTTCCTCACCCTATTCCTCGCCTCCATCTTCATGCCCTTTTTGATCTTGAGCGCTGCCAAGGATGGGGCCAGTGCGGTGGGGGCTGCCGCCGCGGCCTTCTACCTTTGGGGCATTACCATCGCCTTTACCGGGGCCGGATACGCCGCGGCGGGGCTCGCCCAATCCGATGGAGCAAATCTCCTTTTGCGCTTCGGGTTCTTCTTCACCGCCGTCCTTATCCTCCACATCTTTCTCCCCTGGTGTTCCCCCCTCATCACGGTAAGCTATGTCTGGAATACGGGACGTTTGGGGATTGGGTTTTGGTCGGTGGTGGGGCTGGACCTTTCCATCGTGGGGTGGTGGTGTTGGAAGTTCTCCACCGTACGTTACGAGCGGTTCGGATTTACGGAAGATTGAAAAGAGCCCTGCGGGGAGGCCTCATCGGGCTGGCCTTCGGCCTGGGGGTTACATTTGCCTTGAAGCTTTTCTCGGGAACCGTCTACTGGGAGCTCCTATCTCTGGGATCCCTCGGAGCCCTGGTGGGGGTAGCCCTTCCGTGGCGTCCCGCTCGTCTCTACCTCTGGGCGGGAAGGAGGTTGGCCGTGGGGGAGGGCCTCTTGGCGGCATGGGAGCTCCTCCGCCGCGGTGAACCCGTTCTTTTGCACAAGCTCTGGGAAAAGCTCGCCCCCTCCCTTGAGCCTCCATGGAAGCTGCTCATCCTTCAGAGGAGTGAGGCGATCCTTCTTGGCGGTATTCTCATTTTCTCCCTCTCACTTCAATTCGCGCCGCTCCTCTTTCCCGAACACCTCACATCCTCGGCCCCGCCCACCCGAACCGTGGCCACCCCGGATGTAGACCGAATTTCCGAAAGGAAAGGAGAAAGTGCCTCAGCAGTTGGGCCTGAACCCATCCGACCCGAGGAATGGAGGGGGGAAAAGGTTCCGGGAAAGTGGCCCGAACGGGAAACGCTTCCCTCCGACTTCTCCCCCAAGGGATCATCCTCCTTCACCCCATCTCCCGCCGAACCCTCGCTCGGGGATGATACCGGTGCCGAGCTTCCATCTTCCTCCCCCGGGGAGGCCCCGGCTGAAACCCGGGAGGGCATCGCGGAGCTTCCGACCCAGAGCCCTTTCCCCGCGGCCATGGTCCCGACTCCCCAGAAGAAAGGGGAAGCGCTCCTCCGCGAAGTGGAAGAAAAAGGTGAAGGAGAGGCCGAGGGCCAACCCACGAGTGAGACCCAAATCTATCGACGCGGCGATGAGAACCTCCCTTCCTCTCCGGAGGCCCCCGAGGCCGTGCCCTTCCCGGAGGCCCAGCGGGCCGGCTCCCCAGGGACGGAGGAGCTGGGAGGACGGGCGGAAGGCGAACCGCCAGCATCGGAGGGAGAGGGGATCCCGGACCAAGTGGAGCCATCCCGAAAGACCCAGGCCCAGATGCGGCCGGGGGAGGGACCGGCGCGGACGGGAACGGTCCTCTCGATCCCCCCTGAACCCTCTGGGGACGAGGGCTCACCGTACATCCCTCCGCTGGGAAGTACGGGCATCTTCCTGGAGGGTCGGGATCTTCCCGCGGGGGCGGAGGAAATCGTGAGACGTTATTTCAGCATCCTCTCCCAACAGGAGGCAAAATGATAACGGAAGAGGAACTCACCCTGGCACAGGAGGCGTTCGCAGCGCTGCGGGAGGCCATCGCCGAGGTCATCGTGGGGCAAGAGAGGGTGGTGGAGATCGCCCTGTGGACACTGCTTTCCGGGGGGCATTTGTTGGTGGAGGGGGTCCCCGGCCTGGGGAAGACCCTGCTGGTGCGGACGCTGGCCAGGGCCTTGGGCCTTTCCTTCTCCCGGATCCAGTTCACCCCCGACCTTATGCCCGCCGACATCCTCGGGACCAACGTGTTCGCTGAGGACTCGGGGTCCTTTCGATTCGTGCCCGGGCCCATTTTCGCCAACGTAGTTTTGGCCGATGAGGTGAACCGGGCCACCCCGAAGACCCAGGCGGCGCTTCTGGAGGCAATGCAGGAGCGCCAGGTCACTGTTGGCGGGGAGACCCACGTTCTGGAGGAACCCTTCGTGGTCCTGGCCACCCAGAACCCCATCGAGATGGAGGGGACTTATCCCCTTCCCGAGGCCCAGGTGGACCGTTTCCTCTTCAAGGCGGAGGTCTCCTTCCCGGACGAGGAGGAGTTAGTGGAGATCGTGCGCCGGAACACCGCGGGCGGGGGCATCGCCCTCCCCGATCCAGTGATGGGCGCTCGGGAGGTGCTTTTGGCACGGAAGGTGGTGGGAGCATATCCCGTACCCGAGCCGCTCCTGGAGTACGCCGCCCGGTTAGTGCTCGTCACCCATCCACACCATCCCTCGGCACCCGCGGAGGTCAAGAAATACGTGCAGTACGGGGCCAGCCCGCGGGGCGCCCTGGCCCTGGTGTTCGGGGCCAAGGCCCGGGCCTTTCTTGCCGGTCGGTACCACGTCGCCCTGGACGACATCCGGGACGTGATGGAACCGGCCCTCATACACCGCCTCATCCTCAACTTCCGCGCCGAAGCGGAGGGGATCACCGTGCGGGAGATCCTGGAGGAGGTGAAGCGGTCCGTTCCCCCACCATGAGGGAACTTCTCCGGGAAAAGGAGTTCCAAGCCCTGGCACGGCTCCGCCTCTCCCTGCGGCGCCCCCGGGGAAGACAAGTGGGGGGCACTTGTCCTCCCGCACGGGCTACTCCCTGGAGTTCACGGACTTCCGTCCTTATCAGCCCGGGGATGATTTCCGTCTGGTGGATTGGACGGCGTACGCCAGGTTCCGACGGCTTCTCGTGCGAGTCTACAAAAGAGAGGTGGAAGCTCCGGTCTACCTACTCCTCGATACCTCGGCCTCCATGGGCAAGGGACGACCGGAAAAGCTCGATTTCGCCGCCCGGCTCGCGGCTGCTCTGGGATTCCTCGCCCATCGGGGCCAAGACCGCTTTGGGCTGACGACTTTTTCCGCGCGGGTGGAAGAGAAGTTGCCCCCGAGGCGGGGGAAGACGCAGCTCGTTTCCCTTTTTCGTGTGCTCTCCTCCGTGGTAGCGCGTGGGGAAACGGACCTCAACGGAGCCCTTTCCCGTTGGGCTTCCCAGGGCTGGGAGCCGGGGATCTGCTTCCTCATCTCCGATTTTCTCTGCGAAGGAGGATGGCACGAGGGCATCTCGGCCCTCCTTTACGGGCGCCACCACGTGGTGATGGTTCAAGTCCTCTCCCCTCAGGACCTGGACCCCGGGCTCCAGGGGGAGCTGGAGCTGGTGGACGTGGAGTTAGGCAAACGCAGACGCCTCGTGGCAAGCGAAGGGGTATTGCGAGCCTACCGCGAGGCCCTGGAGAGCTGGAACGAGGCCCTGAGCTCCTATGCTCTGGAGCGTGGGATCCCCTATTTCCTCTTCTCCTCGGAGACCTCCCCCGTGGAAGCGACCTGGGTCCTCTCGGGGAGGTGAGGAATGGGATTCGGGGTCCCATTGGGGTTCCTGTGGCTCCTCGGCTGGGGGGTGGTGCTCCTCCTCCATTTCCTGCAGCGCCGATTCAGGCGTGAAGAGGTATCGGCCCTTTTCCTGTGGGAACGGATCCCGGAGCATCCCCTCTCCTTCCGGGAGCGGCTGCGGACCCTGTGGGACCTCCTCCTCTTCCTCCAGCTCCTCGCGATGGGGCTCCTTGGGGTCGCGTTCGCGGAACCCCTGATGAAGCGCGAGTCCCCCTCGGGAGCGGTGGCCCTGCTCCTGGATGGCTCGGCAACGATGGGGGCCAAGGGGCGCCCCGAGGAGGCAAAAAGGATCGCCGTCGAAATCGTGCGTAATTCCACGGGGCCATGGGTCGTCGTCCTGTGGGCCGAGCCCCCATGCTACTTGGTTTCCCCGACCCGAGACCGCGCCACGGCCCTCCGGGGGATCTCCCGCTACGCCCCCACTCATGGGAGACGTTCCCCTTTGCCGGAGGCCTTGGCCTATTTGGCGGGAGAGTGGGAGAGGGTGGTGATCATCACCGATTCGCCCCCAGCGGACACCCAAGGCTTCGAGGTAATCGCCCTCCCCCCAGTGGAGGATCTCGCCCTCACCGCCTTCGCCCTGCGACCCCCACC
The DNA here is from genome assembly GCA_002010365.1 of Candidatus Acetothermia bacterium JdFR-50. Lineage (GTDB taxonomy): Bacteria > Bipolaricaulota > Bipolaricaulia > Bipolaricaulales > Bipolaricaulaceae > UBA3571. Next base: position 9,867 of record MTNL01000022.1, read on the forward strand.
TCAGGGGCCTGGATATGAGGCGTATGTTGCGGTCCGGAATGGAACCTCCATGTCGAGGTCCGTGGCGGTGACGGTCCGGGTGGGCGAGTACGCCTTCCGGGAACGCCTGCAGGTACCTCCGGGGGAGGAGAGGGGGCTCTCGTTTCCTTATTTCGGCCCTATCTATCTGGGCTTTGTGGCCCGAATAGAGACGAACGATGCCTATCCCGCAAACGACGTACGATATTTCTCGTTCGGGCCCAGCCGGATTCTACGGGCACGGTGGGTGGGGGAAGACGATCGGTTCCTGCGCGCCGCCCTTCAGGCCACGGGGTCCGTCTCCTTCACGGATCAACCCCCATGGGATCTCACGGTGGCGGTACGGACCGAACTGCGGGAGGTAACGGGGCCCACGCTCCTTTGGGAGAGCTCAGCTCCGGGGGTCGGGTTAGGGGAGCTCGTGCACGAAGGGGACTGGAAGGCCGAGGACGAGCTCCTTGCCGACCTCCTGGACTTATCCCAATGGGATCCCGTGGGGACATATTCCGTGGAGCCGCCGAGGGGTGCCCGAATCCTGCTCCGTCGCGGTTCCGTCCCTGCGGTCTTCGTGGCAGAAGTCCCCGGAGGCAGGCTGGCCGTGGCGGCCCTCTCCTTCGGTGGAGCCGAAGGGGTGCTTTTGTCCCCCGACTTCCCTCTCCTCGTCCACCATCTCCTCTCCAGCCTACTCCCCCCCATACCTAGGGGAACATATGAAGTGGGGGAAGCGATCGAGCTTCCCCAGGAGGCGGTCCTATTGGAGGGCCGGGAGGAACTCCGGGGAAGCTTCATCCCGGAGGCCCCAGGACTTTATCGGGTGCGAATAGGGAAGGAAGGCACGTTCACGTTGGCGGTGAACCTTCCCCGAGAGGAGCTCATCCCCACCTCGGAGACCATCCGCTCCCAAATTTCCCAAAGGGAGGCTACCGGGGAAGCCGAGTTTCCCCTGTGGAGATTCTGGGCCTGGACTCTCCTTGGGGTATTGCTGGTTGAAGGGGCGTTGGCCCTGCGGCGATGGTGAGGTTTGGCGAGCCGCTGGCGTTGATAGGGCTCGTTGTGGTGCTGGGGCTCCTTCTACTTTTCCGGGGGAGGGCCCTGGGGCGCGCGCTCACGACCCTTCTCCTCATCTTGGCTTTGGCGGAACCGGAGCTCTCTCTCCGGAAACGGGGGGAACTCTTTTTCCTCCTCGTTGACCGCTCGGCCAGCGTTTCCGATGTCGTATCTTCCGCCTGTCGGGAGTTCTTCCCCGCCTTGAAGGGGAGACGAGCCGAGGTGGGGATCATTTTCTTCGGGAAGGACCCACAGCTGGTCCGCCCCCCGGCCCCGCGGCTCCCCGAAGAGCTTCCCCTCATCTCCCAAGGGGTGGACCCGGAGGGGACCGATATCGCCGCCGCCGTCGATCTCGCCGCGAGCCTCGTCCCGGAAGGAAAGCCGGCCCAGCTCATCCTCTTCAGCGATGGGCGCTCCACGGAGGGCAATCCCTATGCCGCCGTCCTACGAGCTCGCCTCCGGGGAATCAAGCTTTCGGCTGTCCCTCTGGGAAGGAAGGACCCCCTGATCCTCCGGGGAATCCGGGGTCCCGACGCGATGCCCCCAGGGGTCGCCACCTTCTCCGCCATCGCCTCCGTGGGCATTGCTCTCACCGCTGAAACCTTGTGGATGCTGAACGGAAAGGAAGTCAGGCGCGAGGTCCTGAACCTCGGGCCCGGGGAACATCGCCTGTCCCTCGAAGTGGAGCTCCTTGAACCCGGGACGTACCTCGTCTCGTTACAGCTCATCGCTCCAGAGGATCCGTTCCCCCAGAACAATCGGGCGGAGACCGTTGTGCGAGTGGGGGAGGGAGCTCGGACGCTTGTGGTGAGCCAAGGCGACTCTACAGTGGAGGAACTTCTGAGGGACAGCGGGATCCCATTCGGGAAAGTGTCCTTCCTGAACGAGTTTGTCCTGGAGGGAACGGATCTCCTCGTTTTGGACAACTATCCCTTGGGTTACATAAGCCCCCTTTTGCTCGAGCACCTGCGCGCTTTCGCCGAGGCGGGAGGGGGGATATTGGTTATCCTGGGCCGGACCGCAGTAGAGGGGTACCTAGGCCAGGTGGAGGAGATACTGCCGGTGAGCTTCAGCGCCCCGGAGGAGCTCCGCGAACCCTCGGCGGCGTTGGTGTTCGTCCTGGACAAATCATCTTCCATGGCCGGCCGCGCCGGCACCCTCCGCAAGATCGACATCCTGAAGGAAGCGGTGGCCGCCGCCGCGGAGACGGTGTACGACGAGGATCTCCTGGGGGCACTGGCCTTCGACCGCAGCGTCTATTGGCTCGTGCGCCCCGAGCCGGCTGCGGTGGCCCGCGACAAGCTGTATCGAGTCCTGAAGGGCCTCTCGCCCAGCGGGGGGACCGACCTCTACCCCTCCACGGAGGCGG
>MTNL01000035.1 GCA_002010365.1 Candidatus Acetothermia bacterium JdFR-50
AGGACCTGCGCGACGAGGGCTTCGGGCTCGTGCGGGGCGATGGGAGGCCGAAGCAAGCCTACAAGGTGGTAGCGGACTTCTTCCAAAAGTTCGGATCAAAAAGGGGAAGTGGCGCATGAGCTGGCAGGGCAGGAGATGGGATGAGCTCTATAGGGGAGAGGAGTGCGTCTGAGGGCTTGAGCCGGACTAGGAGTTTAAGGCCTACCTCGCAGCGATCACCAAGGAGAAGGCCCTGGACCTGGGGATCGGCGAGGGCCGCAACGCCTTCTTCTTCGCCCGCAGCGGCTTCGAGGTGGAGGGCATCGCTATCTCCAAAGAAGCCGTCAGAAGGTGCAACGAACTCGCTCAAAGGGAGAAGCTCCCAGTGCGGGCTCGAGTGGCTGACGTACGGGGGTTCCCGATCCCTGAGAGAGCCTACACCTGCATCATCTGTTCCTACGTTCTGCCCTTCCTGAAGCGGGGCGAGGCAGAGGCCCTCCTCGTCCGGACCGCTACCTTCCTCGCCATGAAGCAAGTCCCAGAGGAGGAGCGCATCTAACATCTCCTGAATTTCATGCATCCAAAACGAAATGGACTCGGCCCGGTAAAACTCGGGAGGACCACTCCCTTCCTTCCTCAGGACGAGGATGCCATCCACAAAGCTCCCAGAGGGATTTGCGAACTTCAGGATGGCTGCCTTTCCGAAGGGCAGATCGGCAAATGTCCGGTAAAACCCAGGGACCATTTCCAGTATGTCCATCCTCTCCTCCTTCGTGGGGCCAATTGTGCGGGATTACCCGAGGGGGCCAAATATTAATTGTTGAGGTAGTCTATCTTAGCTCTCCCTTAGACATAGGGTGCCCCAAGTTTTACCATTGTTATTAGGATTCGAATCAGGATGAGCCGCCTTAAGGAAGCTGGTACTTGCGCTGGCCTCCCCAAGGATACAATTTGTAGTTATGAAACTCGATCGTGAGGCTGCGGTTCCTTTGCATAAACAGATTGCAGACCTCCTCAGGGAGCGAATTGAGCGGGGGGAGTTCCGTCCCGGCGACCGACTCCCTACCGAGGAGGAGCTCTGCCAGTTGCTGGGCGTCTCCCGCACCCCGGTGCGGCAGGCCCTCAACCAACTAGCTCAGGAGGGTTGGATCGAGCGCAAACGCAAGTTGGGCACTCGGGTGCGGGAAAGCTCAACCTTCCACGGTTTAACTGCCATGCTTCCCGAGGAACGATGGGAAATGCCGCTTCGGCTTGGGTTGGACCTGTTTCAGCAGGCATTCCCCGCTCGCACCTTGCGCCTCTCCACCCGCCTTGTGGGCCAGCAGGGCCTGCGGGAAAAGATCGTCCAGGCAGTAGCTAGGGGAGATGCTCCCGACATTGCTCTGATCGATACAGTGTGGCTCTCGGAATTTGTAACTCTGGATTTCCTTTGCCCTATAGGAGAGCTGGATCCTACTTGGATACACCAAGTCGACTTTTTCCCTTCGGTGTTGGCCGGAAACACAATCCAGGGAGAGCTTTATGGACTGCAACCAGAGGCAGACCTTTCTGGCCTGTGGTTCCGGCGCGACTGGCTCGAGAAAGAGGGGATTCCCCCACCTACAACCTGGGAAGAACTCCTCAACATTGCCCGTCATTTTGCGGAAGCCCCGCCTCGATCGCGGCCTGGGAATTGGTATCCGCTTCTCTTTCCGGGCGGCCGCCGCGCTGGAGAAACCACTACGTATGTGCTTCTTTCCCTGATCCTTTCTGCTGGCGGAGAGATATTCCGAGACAGCCAAGTAGAATTGGGCAAGCCGGCGGAGATAGCTCTCCAGTTCCTCTCCGAGTTGGTCCACCGCTACAGGTTAGCCCCCAAAGAAGTAGTAGACTTCTCTTGGGATCAGGCACCTAGTTCCTTCGGCCGCGGAGAGTGTGCATTCGCATTGGGGGGCTCGTACGAAAAAGCCATAATCAAGCGCGCTGCTGGCTGGGATGACGCAACTTTTGGGGAACGTGTCGGGTTCCTTCCGATGCCCGCTGCTCCTAGAGGGCGGCAAGCTACGATTGCAGGGGGAATGACCTACGTGATCTTCCGCCAGTCGAAATCACCCCAGACGGCCTTTAAGCTTTTGCAGCTTGCACTTTCGCCTCGAGCTATGAGGGATTTCTGTGTTTCCACCGGCCAAAACCCCACTCGGCTTTCGGCGGTGGAGCTTCTCGACCCCGAAAAGGACGGCTTTTTGCAAGAAACAGCCCGGCTACTTTCGCGGGCCCGGTTCCGCCCGCAGCTCCCCACCTATGCCCATATCTCACGGGAGTTGCAGGGGATGTTGGAGACGGTGCTTGTAGGGAAGGTCAGGCCGCGCGAGGCGGTGCGGCGGACCGAAGCGGTACTCTGTGCCCTTACCCCTTGACAAGGCCTTGCCTCCCCTGTTAAGGTAATTATGTAACTACCAAATAGGGGGTGGTCATGGGCTGCGTATTCGCTCTTTCGTAGGCGGGAAGCCCTCTAGCAGCTTTAGGGAAAGGAGGAAAGAATGAAAAAATCGCGGTAGGGGTGTTGTTGGCGTTATTCTGTGGGGGTCTTACTGTGGCAGGGTTGGGGCAGGGGAAAGGTCCTTCCATCCTTGAAATCTACCATTGGTGGACTTCAGGTTCGGAAAAGGCTGCTATCGAAGCGCTGATCAACGTTTACCTCTCCCGGTACCCTGACGTCACTGTGATCCAGAGCCCAGTGGCGGGCGGCGGAGGGATCACTATGCGCCAGGTCATCCATACCCTGATGCTGGCCGGAGAGGCGCCAGATTCCTTCCAGAGCTACCCGTTCGGCCTCGTCCCCTATTGGCAAGCGGGTATGCTCGAGCCCATCGATGAGGTGTGGACGGAAGAGGTGCGGGCCAACATCCCGGACGTGGTTGAGGATATGTGCAAGATGCCGGATGGGCATTACTACGCGGTCCCTGTCGGGATCCAGCAGGCCGGCGTCGTGTTCTACAGCAAGCACATCTTCGAGGAATACGGGCTTCAGGAACCCAAGACCTGGGACGAGTTCTGGGCAGTGTGCGATACGTTGAAGGCCCACGGGGTCGACGCCATTGCCCTAGGCGACCGAAATGCCTGGCCGTTGACCTACATCTTCCGCACCATCACCGCCAGCGAAGGGATCGAGTATTACGAAGATTTCATCAACGGGAAGATTACTGATCCAAGCGACCCCCGCTTGGTGGGCTCCTTGGAGAAGCTGAATCGGATGCTCGACTACGTCAACGACGACCACGCGGCCCTTACGTGGGACCAAGCGGTGGCCCTGGTGGCCAAGGGCGAGGCGGCCATGAACATCATGGGAGAGTGCGCCGTGGGCGAGCTGCTGGTGGCCGAGTTGGACTACCCCGAGGACTTCGGCGTTTTCTACCTGCCGGGGGCCGAGAATATCTTTGGGGTAAGCCTGGACGTGTTCGGCCTCCCCAAGGGGGCGAAGCATCCCGACAACGCGCTGGAGTGGCTCAAAACCATCGTCACCCCTGAAGCCCAGGCGGCGTTCGCTGCGCCCAAGGGCTTCATCCCTGCACGGACCGATGCCGTCCTTGGTCCAGAGTTCTCGGACTATCAGCGCGCTTCCATGGAACGCTTCAAGAGCGTGAAGTACTACCGCCCCGGGATGTGGAGCGGTACACCGCCGGCCTTCATGACCCAGCTCACCGACATCATCTCCGATCTCATCGGTCTGCAGCGGGATCCGGCGAAAGCGGCGGCGGCCATCGCATATCTCCAGGCTAGCACCGAATGGCCCCTCGTTTGGGACCTCGGGGAAGAGGGGTAACCCAGGCGTAAAAAGGGCGGAGCCAGGTCTAAGTCCGGGCCTGGCTCCGCTTTAATCCTCTTGCCCTGGTCACAGCTATCGGAGGGGAAGTGAAGACGATAGACAGGGAAAAGGCCATCGTTGGGCTTTTGGTTGTACCCGCAGTGGCCAGCATGCTGTTCTTCTTTTACGGGTTCAGTGGCTGGAATCTATTCCTTTCCTTCACCGACTGGCAAGGGTTCGTTCCATCTAACAGGCTGGTCGGATTTGACAACTACCTTACCCTGTTTCGGGACCCGCTGTTTTGGACCTCCTTGAAGAACAACTTTCTTTTGATCGCGCTTTTCGTGCCCGGGGTCATGTTGGTGGGGCTCCTTTTGGCGATACTTCTTGACCAGAGAGTTAAAGGCGAAGGGGCGTTCCGTACGATTTATCTGCTGCCGTTCTCTTTGTCGTTCGTAGTTACCGCCACCCTGTGGGCCTGGATGTACAGCCCCAAGATGGGCACGATCAATGTGCTGTTGGACAAGTTGGGGCTCGATTTTTTGAAAAGTGGGTGGATCACAGACCCCAATCTGGTTATGTACTGCATCACCGCTGCCCTCATATGGCAGTTCGCTGGGTACTCGACGGTGATCTTTCTGGCCGGCCTCCGGTCCATCCCGGAGTCCCAAATCAAGGCGGCCCAGGTAGACGGGGCTTCCGTGTACACGATCTACCGTAGGGTTGTCATCCCTCAGCTGAAGGCGCCCTTTGTGACGTCCTTTATCATCTTCATGTGCTTTGCTTTGAAAGCATTTGATTTCATTTGGGTTCTAACCCGGGGCGGGCCGGGCTACTCCTCGCACATTCTGGGGGTCACCATGTACAAAGAGACCTTTGGCCTGGAGAAGTTCGCCTACGGTGCTACGTATGCCACCGTGATCCTCCTGGTGAGCCTCCTTATCGTCGTGCCATTTTTGTACAAGGTTTACGCAAAGGAGGAAAAGTGAGCCGAGTTCAGTCAAGGCGAGTCCTTGTGTATTTGTTACTGCTTTCATTTGCAGGTCTGGCTCTCCTGCCCCTTTGGAGCGGGGTAGTGACCGCTCTGAAGTCCTCTAAGGAAGTGGTGCTTTCCACGCCGTTAACCCCACCGATGCGGCCCACCTTCGCCCCGTTGATAGAGGCCCTGGATTACCTGAAGCGGCCGCTGGTCAACAGCCTAGTGTTGGTGGGGGCCGGTACCATCGTGTCGTGTTTCTTCGGCTCTATCCTCGGCTACCTGTTTTCCAAGTACAGGTTCAAAGGCTCGAACCTTTTGTTCCTCCTCGTGGTGATTTGCCTTTATATCCCGCCGCAAGTCCAGCTCATCCCCATGACCCGGGTCATGTCCAATGTGGGCCTTTATGGAAAGCTCGGCGCGCTTGTTTTGCTGTACATGTTCTTCGGGATCCCCATGTGCACTTTCGTCTTCAAAACCTTGTATGAGGAAATACCCACAAGCTACATCAGAGCGGCCATGGTAGATGGAGCGGGGATATGGACCACCTACCGCCGAGTTATCCTGCCACTTTCGGTAATCCCGTTCGTGATCGCGGCGTTACTTCAGGTCACCATAATCTGGAACGATTATTTGTGGGGATTAGTGCTCACCCGAGGCATGGCCAACATGCCGGTCACGGTGGCGTTGGCCAACCTGAAGGGCTCCTTTGTGGGCGCTTGGAACCTGCAGATGGCCGGCTCCATATGGGTTGCCCTTCCCACCCTCATCATCTTCGTTTTCCTTGGCAAGTACATAATCCGTGGTTACGCAGGGATTTAGGGGGTGCTTGGATGGCCAGCGTTACGATAAGAAATCTGGTGAAGAGATATGGGGACACCGTGGCCATAAAAGGTCTCTCGCTTGAAATCCGCGATGGCGAATTTATTGTACTGGTGGGACCTTCGGGTTGTGGCAAGACCACACTGCTGAATAGTATTGCCGGCCTCCTCCGGGTGGAGGAAGGGGAGATTTGGATCGGGGAGAACTTGGCTGTGGCCCCCGAGCAGGGCGTGTTCATCCCTCCGCAAAAAAGGGGAGTGGCAATGGTGTTTCAGGATTACGCGATCTATCCCCACATGACCGTGTTCGGCAACATCGCTTTCCCTTTGGAGATCCGGAAGGTTGAAAAAAAGGAGATCAGAAAGCGGGTGGTGGAAATAGCTCAGCTCCTGGAGATAGAAGACCTGCTTGGCCGAAAGCCTAGGGCGCTTAGCGGGGGACAGAAGCAAAGGGTGGCCCTGGCCCGCGCGATTATAAGGAGCCCAAAGGTTTTCCTGATGGACGAGCCTTTCGCAAATCTCGATGCCAAGTTACGTGTACGGGCCCGGGTGGAGATCAAGAGGTTACAGCGGGAGCTGGGGATCACCACTGTGTTTGTGACGCATGACCAAACCGAGGCGATGACGATGGGTGATAGGATCGCTGTAATGAACACCGGGTGCATCGAACAGGTGGGGAGCCCCACGACCTTGTACGAGGAGCCCCGGAATCTATTCGTCGCCGGTTTCATCGGGAGCCCCCCCATGAACATGTGGCCTGCACAGGTCAAATTAGTGCAGGGTAAGCGCATGGCGGACTTGGGGTTTTTTGCGATAGAACTGCCAGCCCCGGTGTTTGAGGCGGCCAAAGCGATCGGAGCCAAGGAACTAATGGTGGGAGTGCGTCCCGAACACATTGTCATTCACCCACAGCCCCAGGAGCGCGCCTTTGAAGCTCAGGTGGTCCATATCGAGCCGATTGGAAAGGAGTTCAACGTATACCTGGAGGCGAATGGGGAATCCCTTGTAGCGACGGTCAACTCTGTTTCAGGGTTGGAAATCGGACAACGGGTATGGCTGGCCTTCGGCAAGGGCAAAGTACATTTTTTTGATCGTTCTTCTGGGAAAGCCCTGCGATGAGCCGCGTTTCGGTGAAAGCGATAAGAGAGCTGTTGAGCCTGATCGTCGCGGCAGGGGGAGCCGGGGGGGTGTTCTATTACCTTTCTGGGACCCCATTAATCTGGAGGGCGGCGTTTTCGTTGCTTTTGTTCCTGGCGACCTACATCCTGCTGGACGGGTTTCTCAGGCGATTCTGAAGCCTGTACACACAACTTGGAGGGCGAAACGTGAGCAACGTACTGGTAGTGGCTGGGGTACAAATGGCCTGCTCTGTGGGCAACAAGGAAAAGAACGTATCGCGCGCCCTGGATTTGCTTGCGGCGCTTCCAACAGAAGTGGAAATCGCGTGCTTGCCGGAGCTTTTTAACACCGGATACCATTTGGAACGACTGGCCCCCAAGTTATCGGAGCTGGCCGAGCCTATTCCTGGCCCCACAACTGAGCGCTTGGCGGAGGTAGCCCGCACCCAGAGGATAGGGATTATTGGGGGGATCATTGAGCGGGCGGGTGACGTGTTTTACGATTCTGCCTTTCTCATTGACCGAGATGGACACATTGTAGGCCTTCACCGTAAGGCCCACTTGTATCCACCGGAGCGGAATTGCTTCCATTCCGGGGATAGAATTGAGACCTTTAGTCTATGTGGAACCACTGTGGGAGTGGCGATCTGTTTTGAACACGCGTTCCCCCCAATTTTCACCACCTTGGCGCTCAAAGGGGCCCAGGTGGTTTTTATTCCCTCCGCAGTCCCAGTTGGCTACGAGTACCTCCTGGATTTACGCACCCGGGCCCGGGCTCAGGACAACCAACTGTTCGTGGTCGCCACCAACCTCACCGGAGAGAATGGAGAGACCCAGTTCTGCGGACGTTCTCAAATCGTAAATCCCAAAGGCGAACTGCTGGTCAAGGCCGGCCGGGAAGAGAGGGCGGTAGTGGCCGAACTTGATCTTTCGCTCATCGAGCGAGAAAGAAGACAAGAACCAGTGTTGAGCTCACTTCGCCCCGAACTTTACGTGTACTGCAAGAAGGTACAATGAAAAATGCGTTTTCTTATGGTCTCTCCCTTTAAGTCAGAGAATGTAGGGGTAGTGACCCCAAGCGACCTCTCACCCCCGAGTGGCCAAGGTCCTGTGTGTAGGTTACGAGGAGAACGACTGCTTCCGGGCTATAAAACTTTTTGGGCCAACTCTGAATATGTCCTCCAAAGTATGTTCTCCTAATAGGCATGGTTAACAGGGCACTTATAGCTTAATAGCTATCTATGGCCGTTGTCAGGGAGTGCGGATCTCCTATAGCTATAGGCCCAACCCCCTATAAGCCTACCCATGGTCCAATCGGTACCGTCTACCAGTTTCCAACAAGAGCTTGAGCCGGACTGCATCCATGCCGAGGGCTTGCGCTGTCTCTTCCAACGTCTTGCCCTTAGCCATGAGTGTGTAGGCTTTCCTGCGGATACGGGAGGCCTTTTGCCGGCACCCCGACCCCCGGGCAGTGCAGAATACCCTTTTCGGGGATTTGCTGGTGTCGAACCAGCGTCCGCAAATGGGACACTGACGGAGTTCACTCCTCCCGGTCACTTGGAAAAAGAACTGGAGCCACAAGGCAGCGAGGAGCGTTTGTGGTACCAAAGCGGTGCCGAAGCGCCCGTCTTCCCTAACCACTCCGAGTTCCACGTTCACGACCCCACGTAGTTTCTCGTTGATCGTCCGGGCGATGAAGAGCCGAGCCGGACCCACGAGGTCTTTTTTCTGATACCAGGTAGAGAAAAACCGGTCGTGGAACCCGGGATAGGCGATCAACCGTGTCCCGATATAGAAGCGCCGACTTTCGGCTAGCTCGGCCAAGAGCTGGTCTTGCACCTCCCGGGCCTTTGCCTCAAGGGTAGCTACCTTGTCTGGAGTGGCCTTCCCTTCAGCCAGAAGCCTGACCTTTTGGTTCGCAAGTTTCCGAAACGCGAGGTACCGTTCGTACTGCCCCCGAAGTGCCCGATCGCCGGGCATGTATTGCACCGTGTCCTCTTTCCAAAAGATGTGCTCGGCCAAAGCCTCCTTGTTATTGAGATTATCCCAAAGCTCTAGCATATCCCGCAGCTCTTGGATTTCGCGTTTCCAAAAGTAAAGAGACTCACCCAAAAAGAGCTCTCTGCCTGCGCCACTTTTCTCCTCGAGCACAAGGTATCCTCCGGTGAGGCTCCCGTAAGCGTTTGCGAATTCGAGAACAGGCTCTTTCGTCATCTCTAAGCTGGCAAACCAGCGGAAGAGAAGGGGGTCCTCAGACAGTGGGTTGTATGTGCGGAATCCCGTCTTCCGTCTGATTGGAAGACCAATCAACCAAGGTGGGCGCGCGTCAAGGGACTCACCAGGCCTTCGCGGCAGCACGTCCACGAGTTTGAAATCCTCCTTCCCAGCCCAGTAGAACCCCGTTTTGGGCACTCGCCATTCGAACCATCTCTCTAAAGCCACAATCGTTTCACCTCCATAGGCTAAGTGTTCGATACGATAATGATACATTAACCCCCTTGAAATTGTCTTGGTCCGGCCCCTTTATCCGTTCAAAATCCAACTGGGATAACTAAACGAAGGTTGGTGACCGAGGAATGAGCGAGCGGTCCATGAATCAAAAGAAGGAGTGCGTGAAGACACGCGGCCAGCCTGTCTGGGCGGGCTGGCTCGTGGAGTGCCCCGTATGCGAGGCCGAGGTGCCCCTGAAAGCGGACGCAAAGGGACGACCCTACCTCTACTGTCCGGCTTGTGGGGCCAGGGTGTTCTTCACTGGCGACAGGGCACGGGAGATCGTCCTCGACTTCGCAAGAAAAAGACCAAGGAGGTGGTGACATGAGCTATCTATCCAAGCTCCGCGAATGGGAGACAGAGGCACGACAAACGGACAGAGCAACCGATCCGGCACAAGGAGTAACTCCGATGATCCCCACGCCGTCGGCCCGGACTACCGCGGGAATGTCACCAGCGTTGAAAAAGGAGCGGTCTTTAGATAAATCGAGGGAACCATCGCGTGAGGGGCGGAAGCCGAAAGCCACGCGGTTTAGGACTTGGGACCTAACCCGCTTCGTGCTCGGTGGTGCAGCACTCCTCGCGAGCGGTTTCCTCGTTTTCCAGGCGTGGCGCAGCTTCCAACGACTGAGAGAGCTTAAAAGCAGGACTCCCCAGACACCACCGCCTCTCCATTTGTATGGCGCGGAGAGGAAAGACGTGCAGGCACAGACTGGTCAGCCTGTCTTCCCGCGCTCTGTACCCGGGGCCATGTGAAACCGAGCTTCGGAGGGCACGCGGATGGCGGAAAGGGTGAGGGAAGAAGCAGGTCACGGCCAGTTCCAAGAACTGGCTTCCATGACCTGGGAGACACGGCAGGATTCCCAAGGGGAGGCATTCCCAACACGTACCCCTATGGATCCCCTGCGCATCCTCGCCCGCCTGATTGCCCGTGCCCTCTCGGAAGAGACGGAGAAAACCCAACTTCTCGACGGCGGGGAGAAAGTGCTAGCATTGGAAGGGTGACCGTAAAGCGAGGGTGGTAAAGGGATGAATGTCGTCCTCTACGCGCGGGTTTCCTCGCACAAGCAAGCGGAGAAGGACCTCTCGATCGGCGCCCAGCTTCGAGCGCTGCGGGGGTTCGCTCACGAGCAGGGCTGGACGGTCGTCGGCGAGTTCGTGGACAAGGCGGTGAGTGGCCGCACGGCCAAGCGCCCAGGCCTTCGGAAGATGCTCCGCAGGATCAGACGGGGTGGAGTGGACGCAGTGCTCGTGTGGAAGCTGGATCGCCTGGCGCGAAACGTGGAGGTGGCGGCAGCCATCGACGGGTTCCTCCGTCGTCATGGAGTCAAGCTCATCTCCCTCCACGAGTCCTTCGATGACTCCCCTCAAGGGAGGTTCATCGCTCGCACTTTCGAGAACCTGGCGGAGTTCTACTCGAACAATCTGTCCCAGGACATCTGCCGGGGGATCCGCGAGCTCGCCCAGCGGGGTTTCTATCCCCACGGCCGCCCGCCCATCGGCTACACCACGGTCACGGTGAAAGATGGGACCGCTGAGCGCAAGAAGCTCGTCCCGGACGAAGTGTACGGTCCAATTATCCAGCGGATCTTCTCAATGTACCTCTCAGGGAAGGGAGGACGGGAGATCGCAAACATCCTGAACGAGGAGGGCATCCTCACCAACACCGGCAAGCGCTGGAGCTCTCAGCGGATCTACAGCATCCTCCGGAACCCTATCTACGTGGGTGACCTGGTTCTTGGGATGAGTCCTCATTCCTCCGAGAACCAGAAGCCGTTGTGGCTGAGGGATGTCCACGAGCCCCTGGTGAGCCGGGAGGATTTCGAGAAGGTACAAGCGATCCTGAGCTTCCGAGCCCAAACTCCAGGTGCCCCCCGCTGGCACTCAAGCCCTTACCTCCTAACGGGGCTCGTGCGCTGTGGAAAGTGTGGCGGGGCGCTGTGCGGCACCGCTGCCAAGAGCGGACAGTTCCATTACTACACATGCAATCGTCACTACAAGGAGGGCAAGGGCTCATGCCCCGGGATCCGGGTCAGGCAGGAAAAGCTCGAGGCGTTCGTCCTCGACAAAGTGCTCACGGTCATTCTGGCCCCGGAAAACCTGGAACGACTAGTCGAGCTTGTAAACGAGGAGCTCGCCCATGACATAAAGCGAATTGATGAGGAACTTCAAAGAATCGACCGGGAGATTACGACACAACGGGCACGCCTTGCCCGTCTATTTGACGCCCTTGAGACGGGAAAGCTTGGGATTGAGGACTTGGCGCCAAGGATCAAAGAGCTGCGGAAGGCCGTTGAGAAGCTAGAGGAGCGGAAGGAGGAGCTCCTTGAGGCCAGGGACACCCGCGAGGTGTTCCAGGTAGACAGGGAAACCGTCCTTTCCTACGCCAGGGACCTAAAGGGGGTGCTTGAGCACGGAAGCCTTTCTGAGCAGAAAGCATTTCTGGCGGGGCTTATCAAGAAAATCGTTATTCATGAAGACAAAGTTGAGATTGAATACCGTCTACCCCACCCCAAGCCAAAAGAGGATGAACTTTTGCCTCCGGTTCTACAATCAATAACTTCTGGTGGTCCCGAGGGGATTTGAACCCCTGTCGCCGGGATGAGAGCCCGGTATCCTAGGCCGCTAGACGACGGGACCGTGTGTGACGATTATAGCCAGAGATTCACAGGGGCCGCAAGGATCTTGGCGGAAAGGAGGCGGCGTGAGGAGAGCGGGCACTTTGCTGGTGTGGGCAGGGCTTTTGGCCACCGCGGCCTTAGCGGTTGGGGAGTCGCCGGGGGCCCTGATCTCCCAGGCGGAGGCCCTCCTCCCGGTGCGGTACGTGCCGGAGAACTTGAGGATGGCCATCGACCTCTATGAACGGGCCCTGGCGCTTGATCCGGAGAACACCTCCCTGATGACCC
>MTNL01000171.1 GCA_002010365.1 Candidatus Acetothermia bacterium JdFR-50
CCCCCGGGGCGCGTCCGCGACCTTGGGGATCCATTCGGAGAAGAGATCCCAGAACCGGTTGAGGAACCGCCACGCCCCCCGCACCCCCTCCTCCGACCACTCGATCTCCTTCTCCGGCGGCCCCATGAACAGGGTGTAAAGGCGCTCGGTGTCGGCGCTGTAGCGCTCGATGAGCTCATCGGGGGAGACCACGTTGAACTTCGATTTGGACATGGCCACCACCGAGACCTCCAACTCCCGGCCGCAGTGGGGGCAACGGTTCCCCTCCGCCACTTCCTTGGGAGGGATCCAGCGGTGCTCGGGACACCAATAGGCGGGGTAGGTGATCATCCCCTGGGTGAAGAGCCGGGCAAAGGGCTCCCCGAAGTCTATGCAACCCATATCACGCAGGGCCTTGGTGATGAACCGGGAGTAAAGCAGGTGCAGGATGGCGTGCTCCACCCCGCCCACGTACAGGTCCACCGGGAGCCACGCGTTCACGAGGTCGGAGTCGAAGGGCTTGTCGTGGTCGTGAGGTGAGATGTAACGCAGGAAGTACCAGGATGAGTCCACGAAGGTGTCCATGGTGTCGGTCTCCCGGCGGGCGGGGCCACCGCACACGGGGCAGGTGGTGTTCACGAACTCGGGGATCTCCGCGAGCCCCTTGAGGCCGATCCTCTCCACCTCGGGGAGGAGCACCGGGAGCTGGTCCTCCGGCACGGGGACGATCCCGCACTTATCACAGTAGACGATGGGAATCGGGGCGCCCCAGTAGCGCTGGCGGGAGATGAGCCAGTCCCGCAGCCGGTAGTTCACCGCGAACTCCCCGATGCCCTTCTCCTCGAGCCACTCGGTGGTCCGCTTCACCGCCTCCTCGCCCGGGGTCCCGGTGAGGGGGCCGGAGTTGATCATGGTCCCGTACTCGGCGTGGAAGAGGAGGTCGCGGTAGAACTCCACGTCCCAGAGGACCTCGGCCACGGAGCGCTTCCCGGAAAGGGCGGGATCGATCTCCCGAAGTCGCGCCAAGGCCTCGGCCTCGCCCCCCAGGGAATCCACCTCCAGGGCCCCCTCCGCGGTGATGATGGTCCAGCCGGCCCCCACCACCGCGGTCCACGCCCCAGGTCGGAGGTATCCCCGCACGAGCTCGACGTAGCGGGCGCGGTCCCCCTCCCGGAGGGTCACCTTCAGATCCCTGCCCTCAGTGGAGACCTCGAACCCCGCCTCCCTTAAAGCCTCCGGTAGACTGTCCCGATAGGTCCCCTCCCTCACGAAGCTCTTGGCCACGCCCCCCGGCGGCGCGATCACCGGGATCACCGGGATCCCGTACTTCAACGCGAACTGGAAGTCACGCTCGTCGTGGGCGGGCACGGCCATGATGGCCCCGGTTCCGTAGGTCATGAGGACGTAATCGGCGATCCAGATGGGGATCCTCTCCCCGTTCACCGGGTTTACGGCGTAGGCCCCGATGAAGACCCCGGTCTTCTCCCGCTCCGTAGAGAGCCGCTCCACCTCGGTACGGCGTGCCGTGGCCCGCTTGTACTCCTCCACCTCGGCCCTCACCTCGGGAGCGGTGAGCTCCTCCACCAACGGGTGCTCCGGGGCGAGCACCATGAACGTGGCCCCCCACAGGGTGTCGGGGCGGGTGGTGAAGACCGTGATCTCGTGGCCTCGTTCGCTCTTGAAGACCACGTTGGCCCCCTCGGAGCGGCCGATCCAGTTCCGCTGCATCGTCTTCACGTGTTCGGGCCAATCCAGTGCGTCGAGATCCCGCAGGAGCTCCTCAGCGTAGGCGGTGATCTTGAAGAACCACTGGGTGAGGACCTTCTTCTCCACCGGGGTATTGCAGCGCTCGCAGCGGCCGCCGGCGGCCTGCTCGTTGGCCAGGACCGTGTCGCAGGTGGGGCAGTAGTTCACCTCGGCCTCGGCCCGATAGGCCAAGCCCCGCTCGTAGAGCTTGAGGAATATCCACTGAGTCCACTTGTAGTAGTCCGGCTCGCAGGTGGCGATCTCCCGATCCCAATCGAACACCACTCCCCAGTCGCGGAATTGCCTCTTGAACTCGGCGATGTTCCGCATGGTCCAATCCCGGGGGTGGATCCCGTGACGGATGGCCTGATTCTCCGCCGGGAGGCCGAAGGCGTCCCACCCCATGGGGTTGAGGACGTTGTAGCCCCGCATGATGAGGTAGCGGGTGATGGCATCGCCCAGGATGTAGTTGCGGCCGTGGCCCACGTGGGGCTTGGCCGAGGGGTACGGGAACATGTTGAGGTAATAGAACTTCTGCGCCGTATCGTGGATGTCGGCCTTGAAAAAGCCCCGCTCGTGCCAGAAATCCTTCCAGCGTGCCTCGATCTCCTTGGGGTTGTACGGCTCACCCATGGGCTACCTCCTTGGCCAGGGTTACTCCGGCGGAGATCACCTCCTCCACCGTCTCCGGGGAATCCATCTCGCAGTAGACCCGCAAGATCGGCTCCGTGCCCGAGGCCCGAAAGAGGAGCCAGCCGTTGCGGAAACGGAGCTTTACCCCATCCAGGGTCTCCACGGCCACCACCCTCCTCCCCGCCACCGCGTCGGGAGGGGCACGCTTTATCCGCTCCACGACCTCCACTCGCTCCTGAAGCCCCAAGTCCACCCGGTGGTAGTGGTGGGGACCGTAACGGCGGAAAAGCTCCCGAAGCAACGCTCCAAGCCCCTTGCCCTCGGCCGCGACCAATTCGAGGAGGAGGAGGCCCGCCAGGATCCCGTCCCGCTCGGGAAGGTGCCAGCGATACCCATATCCCCCGGACTCCTCGGCGGCGAACATGGCCTCCCCGCGGAAGAGTCCCTCCACCGCCCACTTGAACCCGATCTTTATCTCCCGCACCTCCAGGCCCGCGTCTTCGCCGATCCTACGGATGAGGTCGGTAAGGGCGAAGGACTTGAGGATCACGCCCCGCTCCCCTCGGTTCCGGATCAAGTGCCAAAGGATGAGGGAAGAGGTGCGGTGGGTGTCGAGGAAGTTCCCGTCCTCGTCCATGGAGGCGGCCCGATCGCCATCCCCGTCAGTGATTAGCCCCACCAGGATCCTCCGCCTGACCCTTCCCTTCAGGGACCGGATCACCGCCCGGGTAGGGCCCATGAGCTCCGGCAACGGCTCCGGCTTCTTCCCCCCGAACAGGGGATCGATCCGGGAGCGGATAGCGGTGTGGGGGATCCCGTGACGGGAAAGGAGTTCCGCCAGGTACCCCTGGGCGGAGCCGTACATGGGGTCCACCACCACATGCACCGGGGCCTTGGAGATCCCCCGTAGATCCACCCTCCCCTCGAGCACATCCAGGTACCCCTCCCGGATCGAGGTGAGGGGGACATCCCCGCCGGGGAGCGGCGGGGATGCGGGGGGCAGGTGGCGTTCGATGAGATCGGTTGCGTCCTTGGTGGCGGAGCCCCCGTATTCCGGCTTGAACTTGTATCCGTTGTAGAAGGGCGGGTTATGGGACGCGGTGATCATCACCGCCCCGGCAAGCTCCCGCGCGACCACGATGTAAGAGAGGGCCGGCGTGGGCACGGGGGCATCGGTAACGGAGACCGCGATCCCCTGGGCCGAGATCGCCCGCGCCGCTTCCACGGCGAACTCCCGGGAAAGGAACCGGGTATCGTACCCCACCACCACTCCGGCCTCGGGTCCCCGATAGGGGACACCCCAATCCCGGTAGAAGGGGAGGTTTCGACGGCCGGGATCCTTCAGATAGCCGGCGGTGGCGACCGCCACCCGGGATACGTTGGCGAAGGTGAAGTCGCGCGCGATGACGCCTCGCCATCCATCGGTGCCGAAACGAATAGGTTCTGCCACGGGTACCTCCTATCGGAGCTCCACCCTCTTCACGTGAGGGGGGAAGCGGATCTCGTTTTCTTTCAGAAGCTCAATGATAAGGTCTTTTGGGATCGCCGTCTCGAGCCAAAGGTCATGTACCCGGGCGATGCCGTTACGCACCGGCACACGTTCCAACGCCTGTTCAATGGCCTTCTTGTAACTGGCCCTTAAGGCCAGGGTCCTTTCCTCTTCCACCTTTGATCTTTTCAGTTCAATAGGTGTATTCCACCGTGTACTCCAGCCTCGCCTCCCCGTTCGCGGGCACGGTGAGCCGGAAAAGGACCCGCTGGGCGTCCAACACTTTGTAGGGAAGCGAGGCCCGGGTGATCCGCCACTGGCCCCGCATCTCCTCGATGATCTCCACGGTCACGGTCTTTTCCTTGGCCGAGCGGATCGTTATCCGATAGCTCTCCCGATACCGGTCTTCGGCGAGGCGCTTGTACTCGATCTGGGTGCGCTCGCCCGTAAGATCGAAGGCCACTCCCAGGGGAAGCTCTGCCTCTTCTCCCTCCGGGGTATGTCCCATGGCCGCCTCCCCGAGGAACGCCCCCTCGCCGAAGACCCTCACCGTTCCCGCGGGGAGGGGGAGCCCTGTTCCGTTCACGAACTTGAGGACGAAGATAATGGAGCCGTAAGAGAACCTATAGATCCCCTCCGCCGGGATCGGGGTCTCGGGCATGTACTCGGCCATCACCTCACCTTGCCACAGGTCCACCGTTCCCGGGAGGCGATACCGATGGTATTCCCCCACCGGGGAGACCTTCGGGGCCGGCGCGGCGGCGAGAGGCATGGCCTCCAACGCGAACCGCGCCCCCGCCTCCGCTTTGGGACCGAAGACCTCGCCGGCAACGAGGGAGATCTCGGCGTCCTCGAAGTCCACGCCGGAGCCGTTGCGCAGTATCGCGATCCCCCGCAGCCTCAGGATCCCTCCGGTGTACTCGCCGATATAGGCGGCCTCCCAGGAGAGGTCCTGGGCGAGGTACCGCAACACCACGTGATCCGAGGCCGGAGCTTCCGCCAAGGAGATCCTGAGTCGCGGGAGCGGCGCGGCCTCCGGCCTCGCCTGGACAAGGATGCTCTCGTACTCGGGGATCAGGAGGTACCCCTCCGAGGTCTCGAGGACGAGGCCCCCTTTCAGGGAAATTAACACCCCCCGGGCGGTCCGCCCGGCGTAGCTCACCAACACCTCCGTCCCGACCAGGGCCTCGAGCCCCCCGGCGGGGACCTCCAGTCGCCATTCCGCGGCCGCCAAACCCTCCCAACTGAGGGATCCGGGGACAATGGTCCGGGGGAGTCCCGTTACCACCGCGGTCTTATCCCCCACAAGCTCTATGGTCCGTTCCTCTTCCACAAAGGCGAATCCCCCCTGGTAGAGGGTCACCTTCGTCGCTGCCTGCGCCAAGACGCCGAGGAAAAGCAACAGGATCGCGAAGTAACGCATGGAAAACCACCGCCTTATGGTATCGTTCAGGTTATCTTACCACGGAAGCCCCTCGGGACAATGCGTCCCTTTTGGCGAAGGGATCCGAGCTCCTTATACTCCAGCCGGGGATGGGCACGAGGGATTCCTGGACGTGGATCTTTTGGATCAATCTGCGTTTGAGTGGCCTCGCCGTGGGCGTAGGGACCCTGGCGGGGTTCGGGGCCATCCTCTTCCGCTGGTTCATCTTCTGGGTGGGAGACTTGGCGTACTACGGGACCTTCTCCCGCGCGTACCTTCCCCCTTCCGAGCACCACCTCGGCCCCTGGGCCGTCCTCATCCCCGCCCTGGGCGGGTTCCTGGTGGGGCTCATCACCCGCTTCTTCGCCCCCGAGACCCGGGGCCACGGGGTCCCTGAGGTCATGGCTGCGGTAGCCACCCGAGGGGGCCAGATCCGACCCCGGGTGGCGCTGGCGAAGATCCTCGCCTCGGGGATCTGCATCGGCACCGGGGGCTCAGCGGGAAGGGAGGGTCCCATCGTCCAGATCGGGAGCGCTCTCGGGAGCGCCATCGGCCAGTTCCTCAAGCTTCCCCCTGGAGAGCTCAAGGTATTGGTGGGATGTGGGGCCGCGGGGGGGATCGCCGCCACCTTCAATGCCCCCCTGGCAGGGGTGATCTTCAGCGTGGAGGTGATCCTTCTGGAGCTCCGCACCCGTTCCTTCGTGCCCTTGGTCATTTCCTCCACCATCGCCACGCTTATCTCCCGGGCGTTCCTCGGCCCCGAGCCAGCGTTCGTGGTGCCCGCCTACTCCCTGCGCTCCCCCTGGGAGCTCCCCATCTNCCTCGGCCTGGGATTGGGTGCGGCGTTGGTGGGGCTCGCGGAGACGCGTCTCCTGTACAAGCTGGAGGACCTCTTCGACCTCGTCCACATACCTATCCCGGCGAAAGCCGCGGCGGGAGGGCTCATCCTCGGGGGGCTAGCCCTGCTCGTGCCCCAGGTCCTCGGGACGGGTTACGAGACGGTGGACAGGATCCTCGCCGGGGAGTTTCCTTCCACTTTGGGCACGGCGGGGTTCCTGTTGGGGCTCTCCCTGGCCAAGGCCCTGGCCCTGGCCATCACCCTGGGTTCGGGAGGATCGGGCGGGGTGTTCGCCCCCTCCCTCTTCGTGGGGGCCGCCTTCGGAGGAACCTTCGGGGTTGTGGCAAACCTCCTTTTCCCAGGGATCACCTCGCCGTACCCCGCCTACGCGCTGGTGGGAATGGCCGCGGTCTTCTCCGCCGCGAGCCGGGCTACGTTGAGCTCCATCGTGATGCTGTTCGAGATGACCCGCAACTACGAGATCATCCTCCCGCTGATGTTCGCCTGCGTGGTGGCGGACATCGTGGCCTTCTCCATCTCCAAGGAGACCATCTACACCTTGAAGCTCTCGCGCCGCGGGATTCGCCTCGCCCCGGAGATGGAGATCAACTGGCTTCGGGTCCATACCGTCTCCGATGTCATGAGACACACGGTGGAGGTGATCCCCGAGGACGCCACCGTGGCCATGGCCCGGGAGCTGATGGAAAAGACTGGCCATCCTAGCTTTCCGGTGGTGGATGAGAAGGGAAAGCTCGTGGGGATCGTGACCCACAAGGAGGTCCTCCGGGCTTCGGGACGCCCCGGGGTCCGGGTGAAGGAGATCGCCGTGAGGCGTCCCGTGGTGGCTTTCCCCGATGAACCTCTGGATGCGGTATGGGAGAAGTTCCGCCGCAGCGGTGTGGGAAGGCTTCCCGTTGTGTCCCGGGAGGATCCGGGAAGGGTGGTGGGATTCATCGCTCTCTCGGACATCGTTTCCCGCATAGGTTGGGGGGAATAGGTCTTGACCCTGGCCCCGCGGGACCCCTAAAATTTAGGTACCAAAAGTGGATTGCTCGTTTTTTCCTCGCGGTATTCATCCCTCTCTTCGCGATGAAATCCGTATGGGAAAGGGGGTGACGGGTATGCTGTGGGAACTTTACCTCGCCCAGCTGATGGCCAAGGCCCGGGAGGCGGAGCTCGAACGCCAGCTGGAGCTGGGGCGTCTCCTCGAGGAAGCCCGTCGCGCCCGGGCACGGCGCCCCCGTCGGGTCAGCATACCCCTCGCCTCCTTGAGGCCCCGGCCCTCCCGGGCCTGAGCCGATCCCGTTTGGCAGCAGGATCTCCTTGGGTTATAGTTCCCGTGAAACTTCAACTTGCATAAGGAGGAGGTGCCATGGCCGTAAAGGTGGATGAGAACCTCTGTACTGGGTGCGGGCTTTGTGCTCAAGTCTGCCCCGATGTCTTCGAGATAGGGGATGATGGGCTCTCCCACGTAAAGGCCGGAGCCGACGAATCCCTCCCTTGTGTGGACGAGGCCATCGATCAATGCCCCGTGAGCGCCATCAGCAAGGAGTAAGTCCGTGAACGATCAGGGGGCGGGGGTGACCCGCCCCTTTTTTCTGTCCAATTGCCTAGGAAAAAGTTGGGGATCGCCCTGAGTTCCGGTGGGGCCCGGGGCACGGCTCACATCGGCGTTCTCAAAGCCTTGGAGGAGTCCGGCTTCGCCCCCTCCGTGATCGCTGGGACCAGTGTGGGGGCCTGGGTAGGGGGATGTTACGCCGCCGGTGTCCCCCTGGAAGAGCTCGCCCGTTACTGGAAGGAACTACGCTGGTACGGGATCGGACGCCATCTCCTCCCCGGCCCCGTGTGGCGGGGATGGACCTCGGGGAGCTCCCTTCTACGGGCCGTCAAAAACCTTGTGGGAAACGTGCGCATCGAGGACCTGGAGATCCCCTTCGTGGCCGTGGCCACCGATCTCGCCACCGGCGAGGCGTTTTGGATCACCGAGGGCCCCTTGGCCGAGGCCATCTGCGCCTCCAGCGCCGTTCCCGGACTCGTCGTCCCCCGTAATTGGAACGGCCGGTGGCTCATCGATGGGGGGGTGGTGGACCCGCTTCCGGTGGAAGCAGCCCGGGCCCTGGGGGCGGAAGTGGTCTTGGCGGTGGACGTGCTTGTGCCGCCCCCGGAAAAGGGCCTTTCCAATCCCAATGTGTTCAAAGTACTCTTCCAGATGTCCACCATCTTCCAGAAACGCATCGCCCAGCTCGAGGCCGAAACACAGCGGCCCGATCTTCTCGTCTGTCCCCAGTTCGGCCCCCGGCCACCCCGGTATTCCGATATCGGTCAAGCGGTGGAGGTGGGATACCAGGAGATGTGCCAGCATATCTCCACCCTAAAGAAGCTCCTGGGCGCCTGAGAACGGGAATGGCCCCGAACGGGAAGTCCACGTTTGGCACCCTATTAGCTCTATCGGTCGGACTTACTTGCATCTCCTTTTCCGCCATCCTGATCCGCCTCACCGTCTCCCCCGCCGTCACGGTGGCTACCTGGCGTATGGTCATCGCTGGGATCCTCCTGCTATCCGCCCTTGTCTGGCGCCGGAGGACACGGATTACCCGGCGCGCCTTCCTTTTATCCCTGTTCTCCGGGGCGTTCCTCGCCCTTCACTTCTCCACCTGGATCGCGTCCCTCCGCTATACCACGGTGGCGAGTTCTGTGGTCCTCGTGTCCACGAACCCTCTTTTCGTAGGACTTTTCTCCCTCCTCCTCGGAGAACGCCCGAGCCGGAAGCTGTGGGAGGGGATATTTATCTCCACCGTGGGAGCGGTGCTCATCGGGTGGGGGGACCTCGCGGTGGGAGGCAAGGCTCTCTGGGGGGACTTATTGGCCCTTCTTGGGGCGATGATGGCGTCTGCGTACCTCATCGTGGGCCGCAGGGTCCGACAGGACTTGGGACTCCTCCCTTACATCACCCTCTCCTACAGCACCGCCGGGATCTTGCTTATGGCTTTCTTGGGCGTGTTCTCCCAGGGGATCGTATTGCCGGAAGCCCCAGATTGGCCCTGGCTCATTCTCCTAGCCCTGGGGCCCCAGCTTCTGGGCCACACCTCCTTCAACTGGGCCCTGAAGTTCCTGCCCGCGGTGGTGGTGGCCTTGGTCATCCTCGGTGAACCGATATTGAGCTCCCTTTGGGCGTACCTGATCTTCGGGGAGGGCATCGGTTCCCTTCAGGGTGTGGGGTTCGCCTTGGTGCTACTGGGAATCGCCCGCGGATTGGGAGGAAAGCCGGATCTCGGGTAATCTCGGTTTGAAATGGAGGGACGAGAGCTTTTGGAACGCGGAAAAAGGAAGATCGGATGGGCAAGGGCCCATATGCCCCTGCTTGCCCGTATTGAGGAAGAGTTCTCGCAGCGGAAACCCTTCGCGGGAACGCGGATCGCCGTCTCCATACACCTGGAAGCAAAGACGGCGCGGCTCGCCTTGGCCCTAAAAGCGGGAGGTGCGGAGCTCACCGTAACCGGCTCCAATCCCCTTTCCACTCAGGATGACGTGGTGTCGGCCCTGAAGGCGGAGGGTGTGGCCGTCTTCGCCGCCCATGGGGTCTCCGAGGAACGATATTGGGAAGACCTCAAGCGGACCCTCGCCATACGACCTAACCTCGTCTTGGACGACGGGGGCGACCTCACCGCCCTGCTTCACGGCGAATGCTCCGGGCTCGGCGAGGAGACCATCGGGGTCTGCGAGGAAACCACCACGGGGGTTATCCGGCTGCGGAAGCTCGCCGCGGAGGGAGAACTGAGATTTCCCGCGGTGGCGGTAAACGACGCTAGGATGAAGTACCTGTTCGACAACCGCTATGGTACAGGACAATCGACTTGGGATGCCATCATGCGGACCACGAACCTTCTGGTGGCGGGAAAAACTGTGCTGGTGGTGGGTTACGGATGGTGTGGCCGGGGGATCGCCCTCAGAGCCCGAGGGTTGGGAGCCCGGGTGGTGGTATCGGAGGTGGACCCGGTGCGGGCCGCCGAAGCCCTGATGGATGGCTTCTCCGTGGCTCCCCTGAGGGAAGCCATCGGGGAAGCGGACTTCCTGGTTACTGCCACCGGATGCGTGGACGCCGTTACCTGGGACGATCTCCTCCACGCCAAGGACGGGGTCGTCCTCGCCAATGCGGGCCACTTCGACGTGGAAATCGACGTGAAGACCTTGCGGGAGCGGGCTCCCTCCCGGGTAGCCAGGGAAAATGTCGAGGAGTTCTTCCTTCCCAACGGCAAGAGGGTTTACCTGATCGCCCAGGGTCGCTTGGTGAACCTGGCCGCCGGGGACGGCCACCCGGTGGAGATCATGGACATCTCCTTCGCCCTGCAGGCTCTCTCCCTCCGATGGCTGCTGGAGAAAGGGAAGGGGCTTCCCCCGGGGGTGTACGCGGTGCCCCGGGAAATAGACGAGGAGGTGGCCCGGCTCTTCCTGGCGGCGAACGGGGCGGGGATCGATTCCCTCACCGAAGCGCAGCGGAGGTATCTGGGCCTTTCCCGATGAAGGGGGGAGCGGGGGCGCGGCTTTTGGTGGCCCAGGCGGCCCGGAGGATGTGGAAGCTGGGGTTGGTCTCGGGGAGCTCCGGTAACGTATCCCTGAGGGTAGGAAATGTGATATACATCACCCCAAGCGGTGTCCCCTATGCCCTTCTTACCCCGCGGATGGTGGTGGCCTTGGACCCGGAGGGCCACATGCTTTCGGGAACATGCGCGCCGTCCTCGGAGTGGCGGTTGCATCTTCTGATCTACCGGGAGTTCCCCGGGGTGAGGGCGGTGGTCCACACCCATTCCCCTTACGCCACCGCCGCGGCGGTAAGGGGAGAACTTCCCCTCGTGACGGACGAGGCCCGGTTGCGGTTCCCGAAAGGGGTTCCGGTGGCGAGACATGCTCCACCCGGCACCTGGGAGATCGCCCGGGCGACGGTTGAGGCCCTGCGCCTGGGGAGCGAGGTCTGCCTGCTGGGGCGGCACGGGGTGGTGGCCCCTGGAAGGACCTTGTGGGAAGCCCTGGATCGAGCCCTGGCCGTGGAGGAGGCGGCCCGCTGTGCCCTGCTGCTGAGCGTGGATTAGTCCGCGGGCCCTTCCGGAGCGCTCCGACCGCCAAAAGCGAGACCGAAGCTGAAGAACGGTCCTCCAAAGCTCTCCGGCGGCCCGGGGAATTCAACTCCCCCTGCGTCCCAGCCGGCCATTACGGTGATCAAATTCCCCGCCATCACCCTGATCCCGAACCATTCCGCAACCCAAACTTCCACGGCCACATAGGGGAGGAAAGCCCAGAGGGCCCGTGAGAGGGAAAGGTCGGAAGGGGCTTCCAGGCCATCATCGAAGGAAGCATATACGCGCGAACGAAGGAGGAGCTCGACTCCACCGCCGCCGCCCAGGAGTCCCACCGCGGCGATGAACCCCCCTTCATCCAAGACCGGGATCTCAACGATGGCCCCACCGAAGCCCATGCCTAAACGGGCCGAGCGATCCCCCTCCTGGACGGACACCTCCCCGCCGAAGCCGCCGCCCCCGAACC
>MTNL01000157.1 GCA_002010365.1 Candidatus Acetothermia bacterium JdFR-50
CCGGAAATCCCTGGGGGATATGGGAGTGGTGTTCGTGGGGGCGGTGGGAGAGGAGGCGGAAAGCAGGGGTGCTAAATACATCCTTCCCCGGTTCGCACCCCGGGCCGTCATCGTGGGGGAGCCCAGCGGCTGGGAGGGGATTACCTTGGGATATAAAGGGAGGCTTTCCGTGACGTATACGGTCTCCTTCCCGTGCCGCCATCCCGCGGCCCCGGGCCCCACGGCGGCGGAGGCTGCGTTGGAGTTCTGGAGGGGGCTCCGTCTGTACGTGCGGCGGTTCAACCGGGGCCGGAAGGGGTGCTTCGCGGCCCTGGCCCTCTCCCTGCATGGGATCAACACCGCGGGCGACGGGTTCACGGAGCGGGCCGAGCTACGGCTGAGCTTCCGGCTCCCCCCGGGCCTGGACCCCGGGACTCTGCGGCGAGAAGTGGAGGGAATGGCGAAAGAGGGGGTGGTCAGATTTTCCGGCGGCGAGCCCGCGTTCCTGGCGCCGAAAAACACACCTCTTGTGCGGTCCTTCCTGAGGGCCATCCGGGGGTACGGGGGCAAGCCCCGATTTGTGCTTAAGACCGGGACCTCGGACATGAACCTAGTGGGCCCGGCCTGGGGGTGCCCCGTGGTGGCCTACGGGCCCGGGGATTCCCGCTTCGACCACGCCCCGAACGAGCACATCGAGATGGAAGAGTACCTCAATGGAATTCGGGTCCTGGACCACGTCCTCCGAGATCTCGGGACAAACCGCCCATAGAAAATGGGGGGGTCAGAACACGACGGCTACTTTTACTGCAGATCCAGGTCGGGGAGCTCCTGGGCGAGCTCCTCGAAGAGGTCGTCTTCGATAAAGATGGGAGAGCTGGTGCGGAGGGCCAGGGCCACGGAATCGGAGGGGCGGGCGTCCACCTTGCGGATCTTCCCCGAAGGGAGCCGGAGCCAAAGGTGGGCGTAACAGACCCCTTCTACCACGTCCACCAATACCACCCGATCTAACGAACACCCCATGGAATCCAGCAAAGCCTTCATGAGATCGTGAGTGAAGGGCCGGGGCGGGGGAGTTCCCTGCAGATGCAGGAGGATGGCCATGGCCTCCGATGGGCCGATACGGAGGGTGATATAACGGGGAGCTACCAGATCCTTGAGCAAGAGCACCGGCGCCTCGGCTTCACGGTCGAAGGCGATCCCTCCCACCACCAACTCCCTCATCCCTCTCACCCCATCCAAGCCCTTTCTCGATGTCCATTATAGGGTCGGCATGCTGGATCATCAGCCCCCGCCTGATTTGACACAGAGGGTCCTACTCCCCTAAAGTGCGATACTCGAAGTTCGGGAGGTAGGCATGGACGGGATTTGGAGGCGCAAGGTATTTTTAGCTGGGGTTTTGCTTTTAGCAATGGCGTTTGCCTCCTTCAGCGCGACGAGGTGTCAATGGATCTATCTGAAGGGGGACAACCGGGAGGCTACGGATCTCTTCGCCGCGTTCCTGGAGGATCATGAGGTGGACATCTACTCCGTGCGGGACTACTTCGTGGTGGTACAGGACAAGTTCCGGATCCTCATGGAGCCGAAGATGTCCGTGGACGATCTGGACCGCATCGTGGTCCACGTGATCTTTTCCGTGAAATCCTTTTACAAAGGATCGCGCTCCATCCTCGATTTCGTCAACGGTCTCAATCGGAAATACAACATCGGAGGGTTTTACATCAACGACGAGGGGGATTTCGCCTTCCAAACTCAGCTGACCTTCATCGACTACCTGTGTTGGGATGAGGTAGGGGCATTCATCGAGTGGGTGAACCGGAGTTTGTTCACCATCATCAAGGCGAACCAGGAGGAATTCTCGCGCTATCTGGAGTGAGAGCCGGGCTCATTTCAGAACTTCTAGGAGCTTATCCGGGGACAAGGTGTTCACCACGTCCCTTGCCCGGGCCCAGCCGCGCCGCGCGGTGAGGACCCCGTAACGCATGAATGCCAGGTGATCGGGGTGGTGGGCATCGGTCCCCAAAGCCAATCGCACCCCAGTGTCGATGGCCTCACGAATGTGATCGGCACGGAGATCGAGTCGCTGGGGATTGGCGTTCACCTCCAGGATGGTCCCGTATTTGGCCGCCCGACGGAACACCTCCTCCCAATCGACCTCGTAGGCGGAGCGCTCCCCGATCAGGCGGCCACTGGGGTGGGCAATGATGTCCACGTCCTCGTTCTCGATGGCCGCAAGGAGCCTCTTCGTCATCTCCCCCTTGGGCATGCGCATGTGGGTGTGGACCGCCGCCACCACGATGTCCAGCTCCCGCAGGAGCTCTCGGGGTACGTCGATGGAGCCGTCGGAAAGGATGTTCGCCTCGACCCCACAGAGGAGCCGGATTCCCTCCAGTTTCCCGTTGAGCTCTCTGATCTCTTCGATCTGGCGCGCGAGCTCATCGGGCCCCAGGCCGGGGATGGCCTGGGCGAAGCGGAAGTGGTCCACGATGGCAATATAACGGTAACCGAGCTCCTTGGCCGCGGCGGCCATCTCCTCCAAAGATCCTTTTCCGTCGGACCAATCGGTGTGAACGTGTAGGTCCCCCAGGATATCCCCTTGCTCCACAAGCACCGGAAGCTTCCCCTCCTCCGCGGCCTGGATCTCCCCCTGGTCCTCGCGCAGCTCGGGCGGGATCCACGGAAGCCCCAGGGCGCGATAGACCTCCTCCTCGGTGCGGCCGGCCACTCGCTTCTCCCCCTCGAAGACCCCGTACTCATTGAGCTTGTAGCCCTGGGAGACCGCGCGTTCCCGCAGACGGATGTTATGGGCCTGGGATCCGGTGAAATATTGCAGCGCCGCCCCGAAGGACTCTTCGGGGACGATCCTCAAATCCACCTGGAGGCCGTCTCCGAGTTTTACCGAGGTCTTCTTCGGCCCTTTGGCCAGGACTTCCTCCACGTCGGGAAGCCGAGCGAAGAAGTCGGAGGCCACGCCGGGACGGTTGGAGATCCCCAGGATGTCGATGTCTCCTATCGTCTCTTTCCCCCGGCGAAGCGAGCCCGCGATCTCCACCGCTTGGAAGAGGCCGCTTTCGCGGAGCTTGTCCCGGATGTTCTCCGCCAGGGGAAGGGCGATCCCTAAGAGCACCCGCTTCTCGGTCTTCCTAGCCTCGGCCAGGCCCCGGAGGATTTTCTCCTCCACCTTGGGGCCGAGACCCGGAACGGTACGGATCCGGTGTTCCCGGGCGGCTCGCTCCAGGTCGTCCAGGTTCTTCACGCCCAGGTGTTCATAGAGGAGCTTGGCGATCTTCGGTCCCACCCCTTCTACCTGAGTGAGGGAGTAGAGGTCCACGGGGAGTTTTTTCTTGAGTTCCTCGTGATAGCGGAGCTTTCCGGTTCTCACGATCTCCTCGATCTTTTCCGCGATGGACTTCCCCACCCCGGGGAGCTCGGTCACCCGGCCCTCTCGGACGAGCTCCTCGATGGGGACGGGGCATGATTCCACCGCCTGGGCGGCGCGGCGGTACGCCCGGGGCTTGAACTCCACCCCCTCCAATTCAAGGAGGTCGGCGACCTCGTAGAGGATCTGGGCGACCTTTCGGTTGTGCATCCCTAAGTTCCCCCGTAGAGCTGGGCGAAGCGGCGGAAGGAGCGGTCGTAGGTCCGTTCCACCTCGGAGGGGAAGCAGCAGGCCGGAAGTTCCTGATGGGATAGGTGATAGTGGAGGCACTCGCAGCAGATCCCCTTGCGAGGGCAATTCGGCCAGGTGCAAGGACACCGCTCGAGGTTCCGGGTTTGGTTCACGCATTCCGCCATGGGGTACCCTCCTTCCGGGGTTGAATTCGTGCTTGGGTATAATGCGCAAGCCATGGATAAAAGACAAGAAATACTCGCGGCCATAGAGGCCGATACCGGGGGGCTACGGCCCCATTACGAGCGTTATTCCCTCCTGGCGGTGGCCGATACCATCCTTGACCTCTTCGGGGCGGAGCACGGGGGGCGCTCCCTACGGGAGGAGATGGGGTTAGAGCGATCGGACGTGGTGGTCAGCTTTATCGTCGATGGGATTGGGTACCTAAAGCTGGAAGAGCTCATCGCTCGGGGGGAGGTGAACGTCTCCCGCTTCGCTCATTATCTCCCGCTGACCTCCGTATTCCCGCCCACCACCACCACCGCCCTCACCACCCTCTCCACCGGGGTCAGTCCCATTGTCCACGGTGTCCTGGGATACAAGCTTTTCCTGCGGGAGGTGGGTGCGGTGGTGAACATGATCAAGCTTTCTGCGCCGGGTGCCCCCAGCGACTCCATCAAGAACGTGGGCGTGGAGCTGGAGAAGTTCGTCACCGTGCCCACCATTTACGAGCGCCTCAAGGAGATAGGGGTAAAGACCTACCTCTTCCTGCCCAAGTTCATAGTGAACTCGGGGCTTTCGGGGATTCTGTATCGAGGAGTGGAGGAAATCGTTCCCTTTATCTCCCTCTCCGATCTCTTCGTGCTCCTGCGGGAGGTCCTTTTCCGGCCCGGGAAGGCTCTTATGGGCGTTTACTGGCCGGTCACCGACACCCTGGCTCACCTCTACGGTCCCGAGTCGGAGCCCTTCACCGTGGAGGTCTCCCACTTCTTCCGAGCGCTGAACGCGGGTTTGCTGGCCAAGGGCCTTGGGGTTCCCGTGCTCCTTACTTCCGACCACGGTTTCGTGGAGATAAACCCCGAGAGCGATTTGATAAACGTGAAGGAGATACCGGAGCTTCGGAGAGCGATCGTGTTCCAGCCGGTGGGAGACCTGCGGGCTGCGTATTTCTTCGTGCATCGGGGCGGGGAGGAAGCGGTGCGGGATTACTTGGAGCGCGCGTATCCCGGGGAGTTCTTGGTGATGGACTCCCGGGAGGCCCTGGAGGGGAAGCTCTGGGGCCCGGAAGAGCCCGGGGAGGAGGCCGTGGCCCGGGTGGGGGATCTCGTGGCCCTGGCCCGGGGCAAAAAGCTCTTCTTCTGGCCCGAAGGGGAGGAATTCAAGTTGCGGGGGATGCACGGGGGGCTTACCCCTCAAGAGCTCCTTGTGCCATTCCTCGTGGCGCAAACGTGAAAGGAGGCTCGATGGCGGTGGTCAAGCGCATTTCGGAGGTCGAGGCACGGGATATCTCCGACGGTGTAGACGTCGTGAACGTGACGAAACAACTCCTCATCGGACCGGCGGATGGGGCACCCACGTTCGCGGTGCGCCTCTTCACCCTGGCCCCGGGGGGCCATACCCCTAAGCACTCCCATGCCTTCGAACACGGAGTGCTGGTGCTGGAGGGGAAGGGCGAGCTTTGGACCGCGTCCGGAAGCCACGACCTTTCCCCGGGCACAGTGGTATTCGTGGCCCCGGATGAGGAACATCAGTTCCGCAACACCGGCTCCGATCCCTTCAAGTTCATCTGCATCGTGCCGGTGCGCGTGGAGGGATAAGAAGGCGGAATGTCTAAGCGTGTGCTTGTGGGGATGTCGGGGGGCGTGGATTCCACCGTATGTGCCTACCTACTCCTTCAGCGCGGCTATGAGGTCCACGGGATCACATTATGGCTTTGGGATCCCAAGGGCCCATATGAGAACCAGTGCTGTTCTGTGGACGCCGCGGCGCTCGCCGCCCAGGAGCTCGGCATCCCCCACGAGACGGTCCAGGCCCACGAGGGGTTCCGCCGCCTGGTAATAGAGCCCACCCTGCGGGCCTATCGCGAGGGGAGGACTCCGAACCCCTGTACCTTCTGCAACCGCGAGGTGCGTTTCGCCCTGCTTCTTAAGGAAGCGGAGAGGCGCGGGATCCCCTACATCGCCACCGGCCACCACGCTCGGATACGGGCGATGAAAGGGAAGCACTTGCTTCTCCGGGGCAAGGATCCTGCGAAGGACCAGTCCTACTTTCTCTACTCCCTCACCCAGGAGGAACTCTCACGGGCCCTGTTCCCCATCGGGGAACTCACCAAGGACGGGGTAAAGCGCATTGCCCGCGAAAGGGGGTTCACCGCGGCCTACCTTCATGAGTCCCAGGACCTATGCTTCGCCCCTGAGGGCGTCGGTGCCTTGATCCCGGATGCCCCGCCTGGTCCTATTTTAGACCTGGAAGGAAATGTCCTCGGAACCCACAGGGGCCTCCCCCACTATACCGTGGGTCAGCGTCGGGGCCTGGGGGTCTCGACAGGGGAGCCCCTTTATGTGGTGGCCTTGGATCCCGAGCGGAACGCGGTGGTGGTGGGTCCGGAAAGCGCCCTCTACGCCGAGGGCCTCGTGGCGGGGGAACTCACATGGATCGCCGGGGAGCTTCCGGAGAAGAAGTTCTCCTGCGTGGTCCAGATCCGCTATCGGGCTTCCCCGGTCCCCTGTGAGGTAGAGCTCCGCGGGGGCGAGGCATTTGTGATGTTCGATAGGCCCCAGCGGGCGGTAACCCCGGGACAGGCGGCGGTCTTCTACCGTGGGGACATCGTCCTCGGGGGCGGTGTGATCCGCCGACCCTTGAGAGAATCGGACTAACGTCCCTTTTCCGGATCGTCGGGAATTCCCCGGCTGCGGAGAGGACGCCAAAAATTTAGCCCCCTCACGCGCAGGGGGCTACAAGGGTCCCGAAGGCCCGCGGGACGTCAGTTCCTCGAGAGTTGGAGCTGGAACTCGGGCTCGGGGGAGTTGAGGATGATCAGCCGGTTGCACTTGACGCAGCGGCTGGAAATCACGCTCTTGAAGGAATTTACCACTTCTTCGTACTCCGATACCCTGAGGCAGTCCTGGCACAAAACCTTCACGTTCCCAGCCTTGGTGCGGACGATGAGCCCGGGGATCGGCTTCACTCCTCATCACCTCCTCCGCTAGCGAGGTCTTTCGGGAATGAAGCGCCCTATTTTACCTCGTCCCGGCGCTGCGCACGAAAATCCGCTCCCCGTCACGAACCGCTGAGAAAACCTTGGGGTCGCCGATGACCCGCCCCACGGGATTCACCGGGCTCGCAGGGCGTATATCGTCCGGGTTCCGTGAGGCCGGGGTGGGCCCGAAGAAGATGCACAACGCCCGACCAGGGGGCCAATACCCCAGGTCCCCCGCTTCCACTACCTCCACGGTATTCTCCGCCTCGGCTTCCACCGGGATCTCGAAGTAGACCTCCTCACCCCAACGTCGGGCGATCCCCTCGAAAGGGAGCGCCGCGACGATGGCCGCGACCGTGCGGGGGGCCCGCTCAGCCAGGAGCTCTGCCTCCACCTCACCGATGGATTCAGCTTCGATCACGATCCTCATGGGTATAGCACCACCTTCACCGCTTCGCGGCGGAAGAGCTTTTGGAA
Organism: Candidatus Acetothermia bacterium JdFR-50; assembly: GCA_002010365.1. GTDB lineage: Bacteria > Bipolaricaulota > Bipolaricaulia > Bipolaricaulales > Bipolaricaulaceae > UBA3571. The sequence continues at coordinate 7,263 of MTNL01000157.1, forward strand.
CCCTACCTCGAAGTCTTCCAGGGGAAGTTCATCCGTTATGGCCGGAGATATGTCAAGCTCCGTAAGGAGCTCCTGCGTCTCATACCAGGTCTCGAAGATAAGACGGCCGACAACCCCTATGACCTCGATTTCGTTGAAAACCACCGTATTGAGGTCCCAGGGGATCTGCCCTCGACTCAAACCAAAGGCGATTACTCGACCGCCGGGACGCACTGCGAAAAGGGCATTTGCCCACGCGGTGGTGGCCCCCGACATCTCGAGGACCACATCCGCCCGGCGTCCCCCGCTTAGACGCCTTACTTCCGCTACCGGATTCTGGGTTGAAGCATTGATGATCTCATCGGCCCCAAGCTTTTTGCCGATCTCCAAGCGGGCTGTGCTTAAACCTATAAGCCACACGCTCTTTGCCCCGAACTTTCGGGCAAGGGCACACGCGAAGATCCCGATAGGACCATCTCCAAAAATCGCCACCCGCTTTCCTCCCACGCCGGCGCGCCTCACGGCATGGACTGCATTCCCAAACGGCTCCTGAAGTGGGGCAACTCTTATCGGGAGGCTGGGATCGTTCTTCCATACGACCTTCTCCGGTAGCACGATGTATTCGGCGAAGGCTCCATCACGATCGACCCCGACGATCTTCACCTCCTCACAGAGGTGGGCCCTGCCGGTGCGGCACATATAACAGCGTCCACAATAAATGTGAGTTTCCGCTGAGACATAGTCACCAGGGGCGACCTCCTCCACCCCTGGCCCTATCTCCTCCACGTAACCACAGAACTCGTGTCCGATTATCCGGGGAATGGCAATCCGCGATCGGGACCACTCATCCCAGGAGTAAATATGAAGATCTGTCCCGCAGACGGAAGCAGCCGCCACCTTTATGAGGACTTCCCCCGGCCCCGGCCGGGGCGTCTCCGCTTCCACCAACTCCAGCCCTTCCCTCGCCGACCTCTTCGCCAACGCCTTCATCTCGTGGGCATTGTAAATCCCGCTACCCATTTGCCCAAATAAGTCTCAGGAGATAAGCTGAAATGAGTGTTCATTCCAGGCGGACAAAGGGGGGATATGTGAAATGGGTAAATACGATTTCTTCATCACGGAACTCGAGAACCTCGAACAACAAGGGCTTTTCAACATCATCCGCACTATCGGAAGCGCGGTGGGTGCGTGGACCGTGGTGGACGGCAAGCGCGTCCTCAACATGTGCTCCAACAACTACCTTGGCTTTGCCGACGACTCGCGCCTGAAGGAGGCGGCCATCCGGGCTATCCAGGAATACGGCGTGGGCCCCGCGGCGGTGCGCTCCATCGCCGGCACCATGTCCTTGCATATCGAGCTGGAACGGAAACTCGCCGAGTTCAAGAAGACCGAGGACGCGGTCACCTTCCAATCCGGGTTCTGCGCAAATCTTGCCACCATCCCCGCCATCATCGGGAAAGACGGCGTGATCTTCACCGACGAGCTGAACCACGCCTCCATCATCGACGGCTGTCGCCTCACAAAGGCCCAGCGCGTGATCTATCCCCACCGGGACGTGGATGCCTTGGCCAAGTCCCTGGAGGAGTACAAGGATATCCCCCGTAAGCTCATCGTCACCGATGGGGTCTTCTCCATGGACGGGGATCTCGCCCCACTCCCTGAAATTGTGGAGCTCGCAGAAAAATATGACGCCCTGGTGCTGGTGGACGACGCCCATGGGGAAGGGGTTTTGGGGGACCACGGCCGGGGGATCGTGGACCACTTCGGGCTCCATGGCCGCGTGGACATTGAGGTAGGGACGCTGTCCAAGGCCTTCGGGGTGATGGGCGGGTATGTCGCGGGGAAACGGGAAATTGTGGAATACTTGAGGCAGCGGGGGCGCCCGTTCCTCTTCTCCTCCGCCGTGACCCCAGCCGATGTGGCCGCATGCATCGCCGCGGTGGAAGTGCTGATGGAGACAGACGAGCCTGTGCGGCGGTTGTGGGACAACGCCCGCTACTTCAAGGAGGAGATGGGGAAGCTTGGGTTCGACACGGGGGAGTCCCAGACCCCGATCACCCCGGTGATGTTGGGGGAGGCGAAGACCGCGTGGGAGTTCTCCAAACGGCTCTTTAACGAGGGAATCTTCGCTCAAGCCATCACCTACCCCACCGTGCCCAAGGGGAAGGCCCGGATCCGGGTGATGATCTCCGCGATTCACACCAAAGAGGACCTGGACTTCGCCTTGGAGAAGTTCGCCAAGGTGGGGCAACAACTTGGGGTCATTTAAGTTCCCTTCTTAAGGGAAATAGAAAAAGGGCGGGCTAAGCCCGCTCTTTTTTTTGTAAAAAGAGGTTCAATAAGCTACTCACCAGGATTAGAGAAGGCCTTTTTGGGGACAAAAAATTTCCGCCTCACGTGCACCCACAAATACCGACAAGGGGTGAAAAAACGGCCTTCAGGATAATAATAACCAGACCTCTAGGGATCCATATACGTTTCCCCTTCTTATCCACATCTCGTTCCTTCGGTCAGGACCCGGACAACGCTTTGCCCTTTCGTTCTCTAGCTCCGATGGCGGATTGGAACATTTGGGCCTTAACTTGGCAATGTTGGAAATGCGTTGTAAACGTATTTTTGTTAACCTTTACGGTAGCCATCATTCAGCAATGACGAAAGCAGCTTAAAGAGATAATGGTGGCCCTTTTAGCCCCGATAATAGCATCGCCCCGCTGGCCAACTGAACCGTATCACATACCTCGCGCGGGCTTTTCGGTGGAACCCCGCCCACTTTCCGAACGGCATCCTTTCGGAACTACTTAGGGGCAAAACGACATCTATTATGGTATCGTCTGGGGATCCCGCACGGCGTTTAAGGTAGGGATCATCGTTACCAGCGCGACCCTCTTCCTTGGGGTAATGCTGGGCTCATTCGCCGCTTACTTCGGTGGCGTTCTCGATGAAATCATCATGCGAATAGTCGACACCTTTATGGCGGTCCCTTTTATCTTGGCTGCATTGGTGCTCACTTCGATCCTGGGCAAAGGGCTTGATTAGGCGATGATCGCCATGATCTGTTTCGGGTGGATGGGTAATGCACGCATGATCAGGGGGACATTCTTGCCGTCAAAGAGAAGGTGTTCGTCAGCCCCGCAATTGCGATGGGATCTAGCTGGATTCGCATTTTCGACATATCTTGCCGAAATCCATTTACCCTGTGCTCATCCAAGCCTCAATGCAGATAGGCTCGATGGTGATCTGGGCTTCGACCTTAACTTCTTGAGGGTAGGGGCCCCGGAGGGATACGCGGATTGAGGACAGTCGATAAGCTTTGCACGCAATTGAATTACCGGCGATTTCGCGAGCCCTTTGAAATATTGGTACACAATTGTTTTCTCTGGAGGGGCCATTATCCTTTTTGTCCTCAGCTGGAACTTGGTGGGGGACGCCCTCAAGGATATTTTGGATCCCAGGTTGAGGGGCAAAAAACGGGTTGATGTCCGTTAGCGAAATCGGGAGACCAAAATGGCGGTTACAGCTTGGCTATTGGGGGTCGCTCAGGATGGTGGGGTTCCCCAAGCGGGATGTGGATGCCCGAACTGTCGTCGGGCCTGGCAGGATCCTGGGTTCCGAGTGCCCGTGGCCTGTTTGGGATTGGCAGATCACACGGAAAGGAAAGCATGGTTGATAGACGCAACCCCTGATTTCCCCGAGCAACTTCATCGGTTGACTGCGCTCGCCCCAGGATGCTCCCTTTCCGGCATCTTGCTCACCCACGCACATGCAGGGCATTACATCGGCTTAATCCATTTAGGAAAAGAGGTGCAGGACGTGCGAGCTCTGCCGGTGTATGTTTCCGTGCGAATGAGGGATTTTCTTTCTAAAAACGCGCCCTGGTCAGGCCTGATCACGCGGGGGAACATAAGGTTGCAGATTATCGAGCCAGGTTGCGAGATCTCTCTCAG